>NZ_JENA01000001.1 GCF_000586015.1 Candidatus Synechococcus spongiarum SH4
TGGCTTCATGCAGAGAAACAACCACAAAGCAGGCCAGACGCCCTCGGACCCGGATGCAGGAGTGCTCTGACGCAAACCACCATAAGACCCCATCTCCCACAGGACCTCTCGCCGGCAAGACCTTTGTCCTCACCGGCGCCCTGTCCTCCCTCAGCCGCGCTGAAGCGCACCAGCGGATTGAGGCGGCAGGAGGAACTGTAAGAAATTGCGTCAGCAGGAAGACCACCCACCTGGTGGCCGGCTTCAATCCGGGGAGCAAGCTGGACAAGGCCCGCAGCCTTGGGCTGGCGATTCTGGATGAGGATGGCCTGTTGAAGTGTTTAGGGCCTCGGCCCATATGACAAAAACTGCGCCAGACTGAAGGTTGTTTTCCCCGTCAGGTCATGGACCAAGGCATTGAACGCTGGATCAAAACGGACTGTGGTCGCGCCAAGTACGCCCACTTGGCTCAGCGGGCTCAGCGTCATGGCCTCATGGCCCGCCTGCGTCTGTACTGGTTTGTGGCCATTGCCGTGTTGCGGGACGTTGTCCTGTCCCCCGTCAGCCGCAGCATTCGCAATTTGTTCCGGGCCGCCTGATCAGGTGTCCGGTTCATTGAGTTGCTTTTTCAGCACCCGGCTGGCGGTGCGTCCCACCACCCACACCACGGCAAAGGTGGCTGCCACGCCAACGAGGCGAAGAAGAAACTGGGACTGCTCCAGGCCGCCATCCAACGTCAACCCCTGGCGGACTGTATCGCCAATGTAGATGTAGAGGATGGTGCCGGGCAGGATGGCGGCCGAGGCTGCCATGTAGGCCGGGAAGCGCAGGTTGCTGGTGAGGGCGCACACCAGGTTGATCAGAACAAAGGGAAACAGCGGCGACAACCGCAGAAGCGCCACCAGCTTCCAACCCTCGTCCCGGCTCAGCGCCTGTTCCACCCGTTGCAGGCGGGGGTTCTGCTCCAGTTTCCTCTGGGCCCGGGGACGCAGCCACCGGCGCGTGAGAAACCAGTTCCCGGCCATGCCCAGAAAGGCGCCCGCCAGCACCGCCAGCACCCCGAGCCGCGGCCCGAACAAGGCGCCGCCCAACAGAGTCAGCACCGAGCCCGGCACATAGAAGGTGACCGCCAGGGCATACAGGGCAATAAACACGATCCAGCCCACCGGGCCCAGTTCCCTGAGGAAGGTCTCGATGTGTTCGATCAAGGGCGACATGGCGGTGGTGGCGGGGATCTGGGACCGGGGCTAACCCTGTGCAGGATGGGGCGGGAACGCCCTCCCTTAGCCCAGGGAGGCTAGACGACCTTGGGCCAACTGGTACTGCTGCTGAGCCTCGCTCAGATTAGAGCGCACCCTGCTCACCACGTCCTGGGGCGCCTGATCCAGAAACCTGGGATTGTGCAGGCGCTGGGAAAGGACGGCGATCTCCTTCTCCGCCTTGCCGAGATCTTTCTGCAGGCGTCCCCGCAGGGCCTCCATGTCCACAAGACCACCGACCGGAAGCAGGATTTGCAGGTCACCACTGACGGCGCTCAAACAGCGGGGCAGGTTGACAGCGGTGCTGCTGATGTTCACCGTCCCGGCCTTGGTGAGGCTGGCAATGTCCGCTTGCGTCTCCTGTAGCAGTTGGCACAATGCTTCATTATCGCTCACAAGAAGCACGGCCGCCGTCTGGGAGGGTTTCAAGCCCGCCACCGCCCGCAGGTTGCGCACCACGCGAATGGCGTCAATGAGGGCTGCAAACTGCTGTTCAAGCTGATCATCCAGGTGGCCCTGATCCAACCGGGGCCACTGCTGCAGGGCCAGGAAGGCATCAGGATGGGCGCCGGTCAGCCGATGCCAGAGTTCCTCGCTGACGTGGGGCATGAAAGGGTGGACCAGGGCCAGCAGTTGCTCAATCACCAAAGCCAGAACCTGCTGGGCCGTGTGGCGATCCTCCGGACTGTTGCCGTTGAGGCGCCGCTTGAGCAGTTCAATGGTCCAGTCGCACACATCGTTCCAGGCAAACTCATAGAGGATCCTGGCCGCTTCCCCCAAGCCGTAGTTGTCCAGCTTCTCCGCCATGGTCCGGCTGGTGCGCGCCAAGCGGGAAAGGATCCAGCGATCTGCGATCAAGAGTTTGTCGGGATCCGGCGGACCAAGGGATGCGGGGGTGGCCCCATCCAGGTTGAGCAGGGCAAAGCGGGTGGCATTCCACAACTTGTTGGCAAAGTTCCGCGACACCTCGACAATGTTGGAGGCCTGGGCGACGGGATCGAAATCCAGACGAATGTCCTGCCCTGCTCCCGCCACACCCCGCACCAGGGCGAAGCGGAGGGCATCCGCCCCGTAGCGTTCACAGAGCACCAGAGGATCGATCCCGTTGCCTGCGGATTTGCTCATCTTGCGGTTCTGCTCGTCCCGCACCAGGCCATGGATGTACACGTCGGCGAAGGGCATGGCGCCGGTGCAGGCCGAGGCCATCATCGTCATGCGGGCCACCCAGAAAAAGATGATGTCGAAACCGGTGAACAGGGTGCTATTGGGATACCAGCGCTGCAGATCGGCATTCTCTTCGTCCGGCCAACCCATGGTGGAGAAGGGCCACAGCGCGCTGGAAAACCAGGTATCGAGAACGTCTTCATCCTGTTGAATTGTTGCCTCCGGGCCATAACGGCGCTGCGCCTCTTCATGGGCTTCCACTTCGTTGCGGGCCACCACGTAGGGCGTATCACTGCGCAGTTGGTTGTCGGTTTCACTCACCACAAACCAGGCGGGAATGCGATGCCCCCACCACAACTGGCGGCTGATGCACCAGTCGCGGATATCCGTGAGCCAGTTCCGGTACACCTTGGCCCAACGCTGGGGAACAAAGCGGGGGTGTTCCTGGTCCAGGGCTTTCAGGCAAGCCTCCGCCAGAGGCTTGGTCCGGACAAACCACTGGGTGGAGAGCAGGGGCTCCACCGGAACCTTGCCCCGGTCGGAATAGGGAACGCTGTGGCGGTAATCCTCTACTTTCACCAAAGCCTGTTCCGCGGCCAGAGCGGCCACAACCGCCTGTCTCGCCTCGAAGCGGTCCAGGCCGCGGAACGGGCCGGCAGCTTCAGCCATGCGCCCGTCCTTGTCCATGATCGTCACCAGGGGGAGGCCATGGCGGCGACCCATGGCAAAGTCGTTGGGGTCATGGGCCGGGGTCACCTTTACGCAGCCGGTGCCGAATTGGGGGTCCACGTGATCATCGGCAATGATGGGAATCTGGCGACCCACCAGGGGCAGGGTGAGGGTACGCCCCACCAATGGCCCATAGCGCTCGTCGCCGGGGTTCACCGCCACCGCCACGTCCCCCAGCATGGTCTCGGGGCGGGTGGTGGCCACCTCCAGGTGACCGGATCCGTCGGTGAGGGGATAGCGGAAATACCAGAGACGACCGTCCACTTCTTTCATCTCCACCTCCAGGTCACTCACGGCCGAGCCGGAGGCGGGGCACCAGTTCACCAGGTATTCCCCGCGATAAATCAGACTCTTCTCATGCAATCTCAGGAAGGATTCCTGCACAGCCCGACTGAGCCCAGGATCCAGGGTGAAGCGCTCCCGTTGCCAGTCCACGGAAAAACCCAGACGACGCAACTGGGTCACGATTGTTCCGCCACTCTCCTGTTTCCAGGCCCAGGCTCGCTTCAGGAATGCTTCACGGCCAAGCTGGTCTTTGCTGGTCCCTTCCTGGGTCAGTTGTTTCTCCAGAAGGGTCTGCACCGCAATGGAGGCGTGATCCGTACCCGGCAGACAGAGGGTGTTGTACCCCTGCAACCGCTTGAACCGCACCATGGTGTCAATCAGGGCCGCTTCAAAGGCATGGCCCATGTGCAAACTGCCCGTCACGTTGGGGGGTGGAATCACCACCCCGTAGGGCTGGCCGGGGGCCTGGGGATCCGGGTGGAACGCACCACAGCGCTCCCAGGCCGACTGCCAGCGGGATTCCACGGGCTTGGGGTCGTATTGCCCCATTGCCGCCATGGCCGGGGGGGTGGCCATCGGGGGCTCGTCCACCCCAGGCCCGCCCTTTTCCATCACGGCGAGCATCACCTGGCCATCCCTGATCTCGATGGCCATCCGATCACCGGGCGCCAAACCCAGTCGTCTCGTATAGGCCTTGCCAATCAGCAGGTTTCCGTTGCCCTGAATCCTGGCTGCAAAACCCAGTTGACGGCCCCCTTGGGGGGTACCGCCAATCCGCACGCCTTTGGCCTGGAGCAGCGCCTCGTAAAAGGCGGTGAACTTGAGACGTTCACGGCCATCCTTTGTGGTGGTGACGTAGCCACAGGCGCGGATGACTTCTGCTTTGCTGGCGCCAGAAAGCTCATGGACCTTGTTGAGAAGCTCTGTGTGTTGGAGCATCATTCAGGCGAAGGGGTTTGCGTCATCGTTCAACAAGGCTTTTCAGCAGCCCGGGACCGGTGGGGGGGGCGGCGGGGATTGCCTCAAGCGGCGAACACTCACTCCTCCCCGCCGTCGTCCTCGGCGCCCAGGGGAACAAGACGGATGTGTTTCCGGCCCAGCTTGATCTCAAACTCGTCACCGGGGTTCAGGCCAAGTTTCTTGGTGTAGGCCTTGCCAATGAGCAAATTGCCGTTGCCCTGAACCTTGGCCATAAAGCTGAGTTTGCGCCCGCTCTTCGCACCACCGCCGCGCCCAATCTCCACACCCTTGGCATCAAGAACCGCCTCGTAGAAAGCCGTGAAATTAAGGCGATCACGCCCATCCTTGGTGGTGGACACGTAGCCACAGGCGCGGACCACATCCGATTTGCTGGCGTCAGCAAGCTCGTGGACTTTTTTGAGAAGCTCTGTTTTTGTCAGCATCGTTTGGACCAAAAGAGGATTCCTGGACGCTAGTCAATCTAGCATGCTGCGGCGCCAGTGCGAAACACGAGAACAAGGAATCTTTCCCGAGGCCCCACCGTCATGGCCCCCTCTACACAAGCGAGGCTGGCGGAAACAGATACAGATGGGCGATCCAGGGTTCGAACCAGGGACATCCTGCTTGTAAGGCAGGCGCTCTACCACTGAGCTAATCGCCCGATGATGCATCATCCAGCGCCTTGGGGTTTCACCGGAAGCGGGTGAAGCCGGAGCATGAATCCCGCACCCTAACAGCCTAACAGCATGGGATTCCGTGAATGCCGTGGGAGCGCGGTCTCGGCTGGACAACCTGTTCAGGCCCCCAGGTCCGGTGCTTGCGACAGTGGTTCATGGCCCACTCTCTGCAATGTTCTCAGCGCCTTGAGACAGGCCTTCAGGGAACGGTGGTCACCGTAAAGCGCCAACTCCTGTCTCTGCATGACGGGAAATGTTGAGTAAATGTAACGAATCTCCTCCTCGCCAGTGATGCCGTAGAGAAGGAAAAACAGGGCGTCAAGTCTTGCACGCAGATGGAGACGGCGCTGAGGATTCCAGACAAAGGGCGGCCCCCCATGGCCCAGATCACGGGCAAAGGCCGCAAGGTCCCAGGCTGTGTAGGTGAGTTCCAGCACGGCAGCCCTGATGATTGTCGCGGCTGTGGTGGAACCGATGCGAATGTTGAAGCCGTCCGGAGGCACAACAGGGAGTTGTTCGAGGACATGGAGGGTCAAACTGGTTCCGTAAAGCTTCTGGCGGACGACGAAATCAAAAACGATGGAATTTAGATTGGCAAGAATGAAACAGGCCCAGATCCCTCGCCTGCTGATGTTACTGTTTAATAACAACAGGGGAAGCTTATGGCTGACGGCAGCCCGGGGCAGAATCGCTGCAACCATGGTTCTCATGTTTGTTGTTGCTGTGACGTCCTTGAAGGCAACCACCCATGAATCGGGCCAGGACCAATGCCTGGCGTCCACCTTGACGTAATGGCGCCAACGGGGGCGCCGCTCGGGACTGACCTTTTCAGCGTTCCGCAACGGATGTTGCCGGGCAGGACGAAACACGTTGCTCCTGCTGACCACAATATCGGCAGCGCGATGGTCGAATGCCTGCATCATTTTCCCCTCATAGAGGGGCAACCAGCCGCGGCCTTCAGGGGCGCTGCGAAAGAGGTGGGAGTCGGCGCTCATGTCAAACATCCTCCTGTAGGTCACGGGCCATGGGCGATGGATCCTGCCCCCTGATCGGTTGACCAGCACCGGGAGGCGTTGATAAATCCCTGTGGTGATCCGGGCATCCCGCCGGCTCCGGAACAAAGGCGCCGTCCCGGTGTTGGGATTGACCCGGGCAAAGTCGTCCGCACCCAGAAGAAACCGCCGCTCCGGGTCCTTCAACTCGGCAATGCCGCCGAGGCGGAAGGCACAGCGGGCCGTTCCGACCACGGGGGAGGAACTGGCTCCTGGACCCTTCCGGGCAACAAAGACACAAAACCGCAAGGATCCATGAACGTCAGGGAAGAAAGTCTTTCTGTTCTCGAAGTCGTACAAGACCTTCAGGCGCCCTTCCTGTACAACACGGCGGAAAAACCTTGCCCCCGTCTTCCCGGAGGCCAAGCTGGAGGGCGTTAGCATGCCCACCAGTCCACGGGGCTTTACCAACGCCATGGCTCGCTCCACAAAGAGGGCGTAGAGATTGAGATCACCCCCGGACAGCAGGGGATAGTCTCCACAGGATTTGGCCACCCGGGCCGTTGCTGCCGCATGGGCCGCCGCACGGGCATAAGCCACGGCCTGGGGAGCCTGGAGGCGTTGCAGTTGGGCAACGCGCTGCCGCCGCGCCGCCGCATGGGGCGCCCAGGCCACCTCAGGGCAGTTTTGTGCAAACCATTCCACCTGTTGGAGTTTCACCCTGTCCCAGGGCGGATTGCCGATCACGGCATCAAAACCACCGCCGTGATGATCGCCGTCCCCCTCCGGCCAAAGACCGGGACACGCCAACTGCCAGTGAAAAAACCGCTCTTCGTTGATAACGGCGTTCATCCGGTCCAGGATCCGGACCAGTTCCGGCTCAGTGACCGGGACAACGCCTGTCACCACATGAACGGGATTGCCCCAACGGCCACCCCACAGGTCATGAACAAGGTCCCGGTCCTGGGCTGGCGCCGATTCCAACCAGTGCCCTGCATGAATGGCGGACAACACGGTCTCCAGCGGCCCATTGGCTTCCCGCAGGGCGCGCCAATGCTGGCGGCTGGCGGGGTTTGGCAACCTTGTGGCGTCCATTGCGGCAATGGCGGCAGCGGCCTTGCGGCGGGACTGCAGCAACGTCTGTAGCGTTGCCCATCCATCTGCATGGCGAATGGTCTCCACCGCATCCCTGATCCAGCAGCCAAACAGACTGTTGCCGCAATGCAGATGATGATTCAGGTGTCCTGGGTCCGGAGAATTGCCGTGGAGCATCAATGCCATCCGTGCCAGATCCACAGCCATGGGGTCCTTGTCCACGCCGTAGATACAGTGCTGTAGCACCAGATTGCGCGCCGTTTGACCGTTGTCAATGGGTGAAGGTCGACTCGATGCGCTGACGGCAAGCACGGCGTCGCCGAGATAATCCAGAAGGCCAAGGAGAAAATTGCCCGTGCCCATGGCGGGGTCGCAGATCTTCAAGTTGAGCAGTTGCCGGACAGAGCGACCTTGCGCCAACGGGGCGATGGTTTCCTGAAGAACGAGATCCACCAGAGCCCCTGGGGTGTAATAGCAGCTTGCGGCTTTGCGGGATAACCGGTTGGGCGCCATGGTGAACCGGTCCCCGTCACGCTTCAGCCTGTAGGCCATGAGTTGCTCATATAACGCGCCAAGCTGCTCGATTGCCAGGTCGGCATAATCAATGGGCTGGCCTTGACGGGTAAAGCACAGCCCCATCAACACAGTGGCCACCGTCTCGTCACTGCACGCTACGGCCGCCAGCAGCGGCGCCCGCTCGGCCGAGAAGATGCCCTGTCCCGGTCGCCCCGGACGGGATTGACGGCGGGCAATGTCCCGGAAGAGGGCGGCAATGGTGGTCCAGTGGTTGTGCTGTTCCCGGGACGCAATCGGCCCCCCGGGCCGGGTCTCCGCCACCCTGCTGACCAGACCATGGAGACTGTTGCGATTGCCCGATGTGCCGGAGTCCAGAAGGCCGCGGCTTTCTCCGTAGAGAAGGAACAGCAGGCGATAGAGCAGCACCAGGCCGGCCTCCCGCACCAGGGCCGCTGGCGCTGTGGGGGCAGCCTGGGCCACAGCCGTTGCCAGAGCCGGGAACACCTGATGACAGGCCTGCTGCTTGAATGCCGTGGCAATGCGCTCCTGATGGCGCCCATGGGCGGTCAAGGCGGTCTGCAGCCAGCATTGACCGTCCTGGCGCCGCCCCAGGGCCTGGGGGCGGAAAAACACCACAAACCGCTTCAGGAGGTGGGGCTGTTTGAGCGCCTGGAGCAGTTGCACGTCCAGAAATCCCTGGGCAACGGAGCGGGCCTGGCCGTCGTACAATCGCCAGCAGTCGCCATTGGTGAGGATGCCCCAGCGGGGCCGTCCCACTTGGCGCAGCACAGCGACCATGGCGGCCGCCGGCGCCGGCTGGCGGTCGTGGCCCTGGTCCAGATTGACCTGCCATGCCGTTGTCTTGAGCACCATCAGGCCTTGCCCCTCCCGCCATCCCAGACAACGGAGCACGGGCCAGATCAGGGTATGTCTTGCGGTGTCCGCCCCCCTGGATGGGAGGCCGGCGCTGATGCTGGAGACAATGGACGCCAACTCCACCCTGGTGGACTCCAGTTGCTGATTGTCCAGGGTTTGCCAGGGCTGGGTGTGTTTCAGTTCCCCATCCAGAAAGCTGCGGCTGAACAGACGTCCTTCCCCTGTCTTGACCCACGCTGCATCAGGGGCGTCGTGGGTCAAGCCGTGGACATGGGCATGGGTCACCATGGCTCCAGCGCCACTGTTTTCCCCCATGGCTGCCCTGCTTTGGACCCCGGAACTCCGCCATAACCTAGAACGCTGGCTGCAGGAGGATCTGGGACGCGGCGATCTCAGCGCCCCTGCCGTGGCGGATGCTCAAGGCTGTGCCGTCTGGCTTGCCAAAGCGCCAGGCCGCTTCTGTGGCGGCCCATTGGCTGCCCGGTTGTTCCAACTGCTGAACCCGGCGGTGCGGGTGCAGGTGCTGGTGGCGGACGGGAAGGACGTGGTTGCGGGCACGGAACTCCTGCGCCTCCATGGTCCCGCCGCAGACCTGCTGGCGGGTGAACGGGTGGCCCTGAATCTGGCCATGCGTCTGTCGGGTGTGGCCACGGCCACCGCCCGGTTGGCGGGGCAACTTACGGGCAGCGGCATCCACTTGGTGGACACACGCAAAACCACACCCGGCCTTCGTCTGCTGGAGAAATACGCCGTCCGTTGTGGGGGTGGCCTGAACCACAGGATGGGGCTGGATGATGCGGTGATGCTGAAGGAAAACCACCTGGCCTGGTGCGGTGGCATTGTCCCTGCGCTGCAGCGGGTGCGGGCGCAAGCGCCCTGGCCGGCGCCGGTGATTGTGGAAGCGGAAACCGATGCCGAGGCCCAGGCGGCTGTGGGGGCTGGCGCTGAAGGGGTTCTGCTGGATGAGTTCACCCCGGAGGCAGTGGAAGAACTAACCCCCAAGCTGCGTCACCTGGCCAGGCAGCGGGGGAAGGCCCTGGTGCTGGAAGTTTCCGGCGTCCAACCCGAGCAATTGCGGGCCTACGCCGCCTGTGACATTGACCTCATCTCCACCAGCGCTCCTGTGACCCGCTCCTCCTGGCTGGATCTCGCCATGCGCTTCTGCAAAGCCTGAGCAAAACCGGAACCGGGAGTCCAACAGCCGTAACCCTGGATTCCCCAAGAGATGGTCTTTTCCCCCATGTCTCCGCGCCAGGGGATCGGCGGGGCTGTTCCTGTGGCGCCACAGTCTCCGTCCTGGTCAAGCCCCTGGTCAAGCCCACGTTCACCGTGACGGAAGGGTCCCTTGGCCCCCTGATCCGGAATTGAGATTCTTCCAGGAAGCAACCTGTTTGAGATCGTTGGCTTGCAGGTAGACCCTGGTGATGGTGAGTTCCGGGAAGCGCCGCTCAGCGTCCTTCAAGGTTCCTCCAACGCTTAACCCTTCCATGAGCAAGGTTCCCGGCCCCCCTAGAGGGTCGATGTAATCAATATGAAAGGAGCGGCGCGGGGCGCTTTTCAGGGGCTGGTGGGGGTACATGGCCATCGGCGGGACACATGGGAGCCAGGATCCCATGCCTCAACCGTCGAATCTCCTCTTTTCTCCCTTCGGATCATAAAAATTGACCTGACGCTCCGCTCCGGGCCATTGGCCCCGTTGGCCTAAGGCTGACTCCAGGCGCACTCCGCCGTGGTAACGAGGGTGCGTGTGGTAAAATATTCGGTCTCATAGGAGCATTGGCCAGTGATATCGGCGTATTTGCCTGTGCCGCCCACCAGGTTCATACGGCCTGTTCCCCCGCTGTTCGCCTCATCCAGGCCCTCCTGTTTCCTGATTGAGACGAAAACAGCCTATCTTCGCCATGGGCCTGCGTTTCGGTGAGTGCAAGGCCCCGTCAAGCTGATGCCATCAACGGACTCTTCCGAGAACACCACACAGGATTGGAGAAAGTTCCGGCCATGTTGAATCTGTTTATAGGAGTAGGCAAAATGACCAACCACAGTAAATTGACCACTGGTTTGCGCGAGAACGGGAGACAGGGGCGTTACCAGGCCAGCCATGATCAGCGATGATCAGCCAGGTGGTGGACTTCCGCAAGAAATCCATGGAAATGCCATAGAAAAACCACTGCTTAGCGTAGTATGGCGTCACGGAAAGAAATCCAATGGGGGCGGGATGCGGAAACGACGGAAGTTGAGCCTTGCCCAGCGTTTGTCTAGGGCGTGCTCCAGTTGCAATCCGCCATCAGTACGCCAAGGCTTGGGATGAGGTATTGGACGTCATAGGTGCAGTGGCTTGTTATGCCCATGTCTTTCCCGTACCGCCAACAAGCTCTAGGCGCCCCTCCCCCCTGTTTGGGATCCCATGGGGTCGCCTTGGTTTCTGTAGACCGACATCCAGGCTTAGTCTCCATCTCCACCATCCTCTTGAGATCGCTCTGAGAACACAACACAGGATCTTAACAAGCTTTGGCCATGGTGGAACAAGGGACCGCTGCTGCTTGTCACCGCTGCGCTGCCTTGCAAACCGCCCGCTGTAAAAACCGTGCCGTTTTGCTTGAGATTGGTGTAGTTGTAGGTGGAACTGAGCACCATGGAGAATTCCCCCACGCTTGGGGCCAGAACTGGGGACATTGGCGCCAGCAACACAGCCACCGTCAGCCAGAGTCTTGATTTGCAGAGTATCGCCATGGCATGCGGGGGGCGGATTTGTCGGGGAAGCTTAGATCTGGAAAGCAGACGCTTGTGCTTGAGAGCCGCATATCGGACTCCCGTTGCGGCAAACTATGGTTTCCTGCTCCACCTCAACTGAAGCTGAAGGTCGATCTGAAGCGCGTCCTGCTCCGCTCCCCATGGCGTTGGGCGCTGCTGTCCCTACCCCTGCTTCTGCTGGTGGCGGTGTTCTGGGGAGGCCAACAGGTTCTCTCACCGGAAGCGCGTCACCGCTTCCGCCGCCCTGGCGATGTGGTGTTGCTGGGCATCGATCCCATCGGCGCCAATGCCGACGTGGTGGTTGCGATTCGCCTGCAGCGCGGCCAAACCCGGATCACCCAGATTCCTCGCGACACCTTTACCCATAGCGAGGCCCTGGGCTCCTGGAAAATCGGCGAGCTGTACAGCCTGGCCGGAGCCGAGGCTGTTCAAGAAGAGGTGGCCCATCTTGTGGGCGCCGATTTCCCCCACCTTGTGGTGGTCCATGAAGGCGTTGTGGCCGCATTGGTGGACGCCCTCGGCGGCCTGACCGTCACGGTTCCAACGCGGATGGTCTATCGCGACCGGAGTCAGGGCCTGTTCATCGATCTGGAGCCAGGTCGGCAGAAGCTCAACGGCCAGCAGGTGGAACAGTTTATCCGCTGGCGTGGTCGGGACGGCGACATCGGTCGACTGGAACGGCGGCAGGAGGTGATCGGCGCCTTGAAGGACGTTTTTCAGAACCCGGCCACCTGGGCGCGCCTGCCCATGCTGATACAGGTCCTGGAAGAGGAGGTGAAGGCGGGGCAGTTCGTTACCAACCTGGATCTCCAAGACCTCCCCACCATTGCCAAGCTCTTTACCAGCGGTGGAGCCGTCGTCGATACCCTGCCGGGTCGTGAGGATTACTACAGGGGATTGAGCTACTGGTTTGCCGAGGAAGGAGATGCGCCCCCTGAACCTGTCGGTCTTTCACCACGGCAAGACTTCCTGCTCCAGCAGCAGGATACCCTGCCCTCCGAGCCTGCCCCGCCCCCCGAGAGGGGCGCCTTAACCCCTGAGTTTGTACCGCCCGCCCTGCAGGACAGGTTGCCGTTTCCTGCCCCGCCCCCGGTGGTTCCCCCACCCATAAAGCTACCCGTAGAGCCCGTGGAGCAGAACAACGATCAAACGGGGGAACCATAAGGGGCAGTTGCGGGCTTTGCCGTGCTCCCTTTGGCTTTGATCACCGCCCTCGTGCTCTGGGGCACTGCGGCGGCGGTGCAGACCTGGGCCCAACTGCGCCACCAGCAGGTGGCGCGCCAGGAGACTGCCCAGCAGCGCGCCGATGCGAATCACAACGAACGCATGAGCCACCTTCAGGCCAAGGCCCAGGCTGGCGAGGGTTCATGATGCCCATCCTGAAGAGACAGCCTTTGCGGCTCCACGGCTCCAGGGACAGCGCCGGCTTCACCCTGGTGGAGGTGGTGGTGAGCAGCAGCATTCTTGCCTTTGCCCTGGCGGGCAGCTTCCGGGGCTGGAGCCAGGGGCAGGCCCTGGTGCAACAGGCCAACCAACGACAGGTGCTCCTGGATGCCGTTGAGCAGGACCTGCAACGGCAACAGGGCTTCGTGATTCAGCAGTTGAAGACCAAGGCGCCCTGGGCGTGTGAAATGCCCCTGGCTGAGCTGCGGGAGAAACTCAAGGCCCTCCCCCATGACCTGCCGGAAACCGTGGAGCGCCAGTGGTTCATGGACGATGCATCGCCCGTGCTGGCCATTCGCTATTCCTCCCCCAAATTGCAAGCGCCGCGGGAACGCTTGCTGGCATTCGAGAGAAGAGGTTCCATTTGTGATGAAGCCGTTTGTGACGACAAAGCCAAAGCCATGGTCACCGGGTCAGGTTCGGGAGACCAGGATCCGGCAGGAGGCGGGATTCAGCCTGGTGGAACTGCTGATCACTGCTGTTCTGCTGAGCCTGCTGGCGGGCCTTGTGCTGCCCAGGAGTCAGAACTGGCTGGCGCGGCAACGCCGTGACGGGGCTGTGCAGTCCCTGTTCCATGGTCTGGAGGTGTCCCGGTCGGGGGCGGCGGCCAAGGGCAAAGCCTGTGCCATGGCCCTGACCCCGTCCGGCTGGGGGGAGCCCCTTGACAGCGCTTCTCCCACCTGCTCCGGCATCCGTGACCTCACCGCCACCGCGCCGGGGCTGCGCATCACCACCAACATGACCCGGGACGTGGAGATTGGCCCCACGGGACTGTTCAGCGGCGCAGGGGGCACCGTGGTGGTGGGTCACAGGGACCTGACCATGGAGCGCTGCTTCGTGATTGCCCTGCCCCTGGGCACCGTCCGCACAGGGGTCTACGACAGCGACAAGAACAAGTGCGTCAAACATGAAAAGGACAACTAGGCCCTGGGTATTGCCACCTCATTTCAGACAACGGGGCGCCCATCAAGGTGACGCTGGCGGCTTCACCTTGATGGAGTTGCTCATCGTGTTGCTGCTGGCCTCGGGATTGGCCCTGGTGTGCTTCAACGCGCTGCTGGCGGACGGGCAGGTGGTGGGGCGCATGGCCAAGGGTTGGCGGCAGCGACAAGAGCGGGAGCGGGCGTTGGATCTGATCCGTCACGACCTGATCCAGGGAGACGACGTGTTGCTGAATCCAGCCCAGGCCCAACACCGCTGCTCCATGAACAAGCGCCAGCCGGTGTTGGTGATTGCCACCAAAAAAGCCGGGCCGATCACCTATGCCATCGGTCCTGCCCCCTCCAGCATTTGGGCCAGCCGCGTGCTGCTGCGTTGTGGGCCGGCCTTCACCAAAGCCGGTGTGTGGAGCCAGAAGGCTTTCTTAAACCGGGTGCTCATTGACAGGCTCCAACCTCCGGAAACACCATGGCAGCAGTGCCCTACAGCCAGGGGTGTGGAGGTGGGCAACTCCTTCCCCCTCCCCCTGTCCGTCTGCATGGAGCCCGACACCGGCCTGGTGACGGTTCGCCTCAGCCAGGGCCGGGAGGATTCCACCGCCAGCGCCGTGGTGGGCCTCCACAACCTCGTGGGGGCAGATTCCCAGGAGGACAAGACAAACAACTGAACCCCTGTCCCACGAGGGAGGGAGCAGGGGGCGCAGCACCGCAGGAAGCAAGGAGATGACTCACTTCTTGGCAGGAGTGGCTTGAATCCTTGTGGCATCGCCACTGGCCTCAATAGCGAATATCCCGCTTTGAGAAAGTGTGATGTTGTTACCCGTGATATTAACTTGGCATTTATCATTTTGCCGCGTAACGGCCCACTGGATAATTGCATGTTTGGGATCTTTTGCAAGACGATCATACTCCTTGTCACCGGTTTCTGGCATCTTCCCATTATCAATGAAATAGGAGAGGCAGTAGGACATCAACCCCCGGGCCTGGATATTGGCCGCATTGATCTTGGCCTTGTTCTGTTGCCCCAGAAAAGCGGGCATGGCCACACTGGACAACACGCCAATGATGACCACAACAATGAGCAACTCCACCAGGGTGAAGCCTGTTGCAGCCGGAGGGTGCTTCCGGCCTGGCTGGCGCCACGATTGTGACCGCAACGGCAGCCGCCGGGGTCGGGAACCGGGACGGTGGCCACCCATGGGGGCGGGGGCAGGTGTTGGCGGATTGACGTTTGGCGTCCACCGGCCGGTTTGAGCTTGCCGGAGCAGGTCTAGGGTGAGCTTCAATGCTTGCGAACGGTCAACCATGGGGAATGGCGGCGCGGTTGTTCCCATGGTTCCCTCACCTGCCGCGGTTGACCCATGACCCGGATTCCTGCTGGTGAATCCAGCCCCAACGGTGTGGATGGCCATGGGGTGGCCATGGTCTGGCGCTGGTTCCGCCGCCCCCTGGATACCCTCTCGGCCCGTCTGGCCCGGGTGGGGGTTGTGATGGTGGCCATCTATGGACTGCTGGCCTTGGCGATGCCCCTGCTCGTTGCCAGTGGTTGGCTTCCTGATCCCAACAGCGGCCTGGAGAATCCCCCCTTTGCGCCCCCCAGCCCGGCCCACTGGTGTGGCACGGACCGGCTGGGGCGGGATGTGTGTGTCCGCACCATGGCCGGCGCCGGCGTGGCCCTGCAGGTGGTGCTGTTGGCGGTGGCCATGGCCCTGGCGGTGGGTGTGCCGCTGGGCATGGTGAGCGGCTACATGGGAGGCGCCGTTGATCGGCTGCTGGTGTTGCTGATGGACACCCTCTACACCCTGCCCCTGCTGCTGCTGGCGGTGGTGATGGCGTTTCTGCTGGGGCGCAGCCTCGTCAACGCGGCGTTGGCGCTTTGTGTGGTGTACATCCCCCAGTACTTCCGCATGGTGCGCAACCAGACGGCTGGGGCCAAGGCGGAGTTGTACGTCACTGCGGCGCGATCCCTGGGGGCCGGACCGGTGTGGATCCTGCGCCGTTATTTGCTGCGCAACGTGATCACCTCGGTGCCCGTGCTGATCACCCTCAATGCCGCGGATGCGGTGCTGGTGCTGGGGGGGCTGGGATTTCTGGGGCTGGGGCTGCCGGAAACCGTGCCCGAATGGGGGAGCGATCTGCAGCAGGCCCTGGTGGCGGTGCCCATTGGCATCTGGTGGACAGCCCTCTATCCCGGCCTGGCCATGTTCGGTCTGGTGCTGGGTCTCTCCTTCCTCGGAGAGGGGGTGGACGCCTGGTTATCCCGCAGTGAAACCATCGGCCGGGCCGAGCGCTGAGTCAACCCTCCCGGCAACGCTAGACTCAAGCCGGATACCCCATGGGGAGGCGGGAGCCGCCCTTGTCTTGATGGTGACCCTTCTGTTGCTGGGATTGGCGGTATTCGTGTGGAGCAAGTCGCGCCGCAACAGCGACGAGGTCATCGCCATCTTTGAGACGCTGGTGGCCGCCGTGCTGTTGGTTCTGGCCCTGTGCTGTGGCCGCCTCCATCTGCCCCTGGCCTGCCTCCTGTTGGCCTACGCCCTCCTCTTGCCCCGCTACCCGAGCCGCCAGATCCCGGAACCCAGCGATGGCCGGGACGACATCTTTGTGGAGTTTTGAACGGCAGCGGCAGGGGCTTGCAGCCGGCACAATAATTTGTTAAACTTTGTGAACCAACCTGTCAGGGCCATGGCCTCATCCAGTCCCCTTTCCCTGAGCCGAGGCTTCACTGTTGAGCAGTACTCTCGCGTCATTGACCGCTGTCAGGATGTCGACGAGCTACGGAGTCTGGCCAAGTTACTACTCAAGGTCTGGCGCCAGCAGGCGGATTTGAACGAGCAGTATGGGGCGCAACTGCTCCGGATCAAGCCCACCGACATGGGTCGAGCCGCCGGCTGATTGACCCTGTGACCGTGGCGAAGGCGCCGGATCCGGCCATCTGTCTGGCGCTCCGGTCCGGCCCGTCAGAGCATGGCCATGGGACAGACCGGCCCGAGCGCCGGCAGGGGTCAGTCCGCCTTGGCCAGAGGCGCCGGGTTGACAGGATCCTGCAGTTCCCGCTTGAGTTGGCGAATATCCTTCAGCACCTGTCTTTTTTTGGAGCGTTGCCGCATCACCTCTGTAAAGGACAGATAAATGCGCGTCGGGGCATAGATCAGCATCATCAATGCCCCAGCTTCCACCAGCAGGGTCCAAAGCAGTGGGGAAGGAGTGTCCATATCCCCAGACTATCCGGCTTGGGCGGGGAACGGCTGTTTCGAGACTCTCCTCAGTTCCTCCCCTGGCGGGTCCCACGGCAGGGGGCCAGGGCTTGACTGTAGCAGCTCACCTGTTGATCGATGCCCGTGATGGCGGTGCCCACCACCACGGCCGCGGCCCCCAGGTCCATGGCCTGCCGGGCTTGCCGGGGTGAGGAAATGCCCCCTTCACACAACACGGGTATTCCCAGTCGCTGACCCAGGGGCCTTAACAACTCCAGTCCCGGGGGGTGTTGATGGGCGGTGGCCCGGGTGTAGCCGTAGAGGGTGGTGCCCACCCAGTCACAGCCCAGGGCCGCGGCCCGCTCCCCGTTGGCCATGGTGTCAATATCGGCCATCAGGGTGACCCCCAGCTCCGTTTTGGCCCGGGTGACGATCTCCGCCAGGCTTTCTCCCCCGGGACGGGGCCGGTCCGTGGCATCCAGGGCCACCACGTCTGCCCCCGCCCCCCAGACGGCGGCCAGATCTTCGTACCGGGGCGTGATGATGACCGGGCTCTTGAAGTGGAAGCGTTTCCAAAGACCGATAATCAACGCTTGCGGACAACGGCGCCGTACGGCCGCCACATGCTCCGGGGAATCCAGCCGCACACCGGCAGCGCCGTTGGCCAGACTGGCGGCGGCCATGGCGGTAATGACCTCAGTGGCGTGACACGGGGAATCCTGGGGCGCCTGAACGGAAACAATCAATCCCCCATCCAGGCCATCCTTGCCGGTTGGATTGGCGCTCACGCCGCATCCTGATGGGGCAGCCGGCTGCGGGGCAGCCAACTCCGCAGATGACGGGAACGGCGTTGTCGGCCGGGGGATGTCCCCTTGGGCCGCTCCTTGCCGGCGGGCCGTTCCGCGCCGGTTGCCGGGGCACGGGGGGGATCTCCCCCGTCCTCACCGGGACGGAAGGCGGGTTTGGCTGCCTGGACCGCCTTCAGCCGCTGCTTGGTCACCTGGGCCGGCGTGATCCTGATCTGATCACCGCCCGGCTCCACGGGCTCCGTCCGACTGGCTGGATTGGCCGGACACCTGTCAAGGGGTGGGCGCCGTTCCTGGGGCTCGGGGTCTGGCCGAGGGGTGGGCGCCGGCCGGTTTGCCGTGCTCCTGGTGGCGATTGAGACCTTGTCTCGTGTTTGATCCCCTTGACGACCCTTGTCCGTTGAGCCGTTCCCGGAGTGGAATCGGGACTGGAGATCCGACTGTGGCGGAAGCTCAAGCTCAAGGTTCAGATGGTGGATCTGCTCTGCCCACCACAGGCGATGGCCTGACCACTCGGGTTGGCTGAGCAGTTGTTGAAGTAGGGCATGGCCATGGCGATGAACCAACCATGTGGTGAGGCTCAGGATGCCTGGGCGATCCCTCTCCTCCAGACAATGCCGCAGGCGTGGCCTGACCTGGGCAATCACCCGCTCCCGGACCATCTTGAGAACAGATCGCCATGGGAGCATGCAGGGCCGGAGGGCAAGGCGCAAGGAAAGCCTGTGCAACCCCGAAAGTGTCACACCGGGCCGACTGTCTCGTCACGCCCCTGCCCCTGCCCCTGTTCTCCGGTGTCCACTTCCTGAACTGGATATTTTACGATTTGTCTCAGGAACAATCCGGCCAAGCTTCATATCTGTGTCCTCACTCTTGCGCTCCATGGGCTCATGCACGCCTCCCGGAAGCCGAATTTTATCCGCCGTTGGGACTGCTCTTGCCCTAAGCTTCACCCCCCTTTTTGCTCAAGCTTCTCCCTTTTCCCCTTTTCCCCCGTTTCCAACAACAGCCTTCCACTATCCCCGGTCGGTCACCACAGCCAACGCAGCCATGCCCCGGCGCTACCTCCACGACCACAGCCATGGGATGGAGGCTCTGCTGCGCACCATTCGCTTTGCGGAAGGAACTTGGCGAGGCGGCACGGAGGCTGGCTACCAGGTGATCTACGGAGGGCGCCTCATTTCCGAGGTGATCCCCGGTTCCAATCCCTTCTCGAAGCACCCCGAGTTCGTTGTGGTGAAGCAAAACGCTCTCAACAGCAGCGCGGCTGGCGCTTACCAGTTCATGGGGAAAACCTGGAACAAGGTGGCCGGGTGGCTGCGCATTGAAGATTTTTCCCCCCCCGGGCAAGATCAGGTGGCCCGCTGGCTGGTTCGCAACCGCCTCAGCGATGCGGAAGAAGCCAACATCGACAAGGGCGTCCTCACCCGTGAAGCCCTGCACCAACTGGCCCCGGAATGGGCCGCCCTGCCCACTCACTGGGGAGGCAGCTACTACGGCTACGGCCAGCACGTGAAGTCCTGGGATCAGTTGAAGGACTTTTACGACAGGCAGTTGGCGTTGCTGAACCGGGAGACAGGGGCCTAGGTTGGCCAGCCTGGGGCGGCGTTGCCCCACCCCTGATCCCAACCGCGGAGGGACTGGCCCTCAAGGCTCCCGGTAAATGACCCGTCCCTCCGGGTCGTTGGCGACGTGGAGGCAGTCCTCCAGCATCAGGCTTTCCAGGGCGGGGCGAATCGCCTCAGGGGAATGCCCCAACTCCAGCACGGCATCGTTGAAGGTGAACCCCCGCACACCCCGACGCCTGGCCAGGGCGAGGATGCTCTGGCCCAGGGTCATGGGCGCCTGTTGACCTGACCCCAGGGCTGACCGGTTAAACGACCGCACCTGTTCGGGGATCAGAAACAGGTCAACCACAGAGCCCACGCCACAGAGCCCACCCGTGAACAGCCAGAGCAGACCCGATCCCCAGTGGCCCGTATAGAAGCGGTGCAGGCCCGCCACCCCCAGCAGGGACGGAACCCAGAGCAGATAGGCTGTCCCCACACTGCGCGGCTCACCGGGGGGAGCCTGGTTTTGCGTGTAGGCCATGGGGAGTCCGGGTGGTCCGGGTAGTGTAAGGGGGCGGGAAGTTTAGATTTCTTCCGGGCCTGTTCTGCTGCCCGGATCATTCACCACAGTTCGCCCCTGTGTCCATCTCTTCTGCCCCCCTTCACCTGCCCCGCACCAGCGAGAGCGATCAGTTGTTGCGCATCCGCCATAGCTGTAGCCACGTCATGGCCATGGCGGTGCAGCGTCTGTTCAAGAACGTTCAGGTCACCATCGGGCCATGGACAGAGACGGGCTTCTACTACGACTTTGACGCCCCGGAACCCTTCACCCCCCAGGATCTCAGGAAAATCCGCAAAGGCATGCAGAAGATCCTGCGGCAGAAGCTCCCCTTCCGCTGTGAAGAGGTGAGCCGCCAGGAAGCGCAGCGGCGGATCGAGGCCATCAGCGAGCCCTACAAGCTGGAGATTCTGGCTGATCTCCAGGAACCCATTACCCTCTACCACCTGGGGGATCAGTGGTGGGACCTGTGCGCAGGCCCCCACGTGGCCAACACCGCCGAGATCAATCCCGACGCCGTGGATCTGGAGACCGTGGCCGGCGCCTACTGGCGGGGGGACGAAACCAGAGCCCAGTTGCAGCGCATCTACGGCACCGCCTTTGAAACCCCGGAACAACTGGCGGAGCACAAGCGCCGCCGGGAGGAAGCCCAGCGGCGGGATCATCGCCGACTGGGGCGGGAACTGGGCCTGTTCCTCTTCAGTGACAGCGTGGGTTCCGGTCTGCCCCTCTGGACGCCCCGGGGCGCCCAACTGCGCAGCCTGCTGGAGGACTACCTCCGTCAGCAGCAGCAGCAGCGGGGCTACCAGCACGTGGTCACCCCCCACATCGCCCGGGTGGATTTGTTTCGCACCTCGGGCCATTGGCAAAACTACAAGGAGGATATGTTCCCGCTGATGGCGGAGAACGATTCCGAGCGCGCTGCAGAAGAAGGCTTTGTGATGAAGCCCATGAACTGCCCCTTCCATGTTCAGATTTACAAGGCGGAACTGCGCAGCTACCGGGACCTGCCCTACCGTCTGGCGGAATTCGGCACCGTCTACCGCTATGAGCAGAGTGGGGAGTTGGGGGGGCTGACCCGGGTGCGGGGCTTCACCCAGGACGACAGCCACCTCTTCGTCACCCCGGAGCAGTTGGACGAGGAGTTTCGGCAGGTGGTGGATCTGATCCTCACGGTGTTCCGGGATCTGGGGTTCCAGCAGTTCAAGCCGCGGCTCAGCTTCCGTGGCCCTCAGACCACCAAAATCATTGGCCGCCCCGAGGCTTGGGACCAAGCGGAAGCGGCCATTCGTCGGGCCGTGGACCACCTGGGCATGGACACTGTAGAGGGTCCCGGAGAAGCGGCCTTCTATGGCCCCAAGCTGGATTTCCTCGTGTACGACTCCCTTGAGCGGGAGTGGCAGTTGGGGACGGTGCAGGTGGACTACAACCTGCCGGAGCGTTTCGATCTGGAGTACGTGGCGCAGGACGGCTCCCGCCAACGCCCCATGATGCTGCACCGGGCCATCTTCGGCTCCCTGGAGCGGCTCATTGGCATCCTCATCGAGGAGTATGGGGGGGATCTGCCCTTCTGGCTGGCGCCTGAGCAGATTCGCATCCTGCCGGTGACGGCCGCAGCCTTGACAGCGGCCCAGGGGTTGGCCACCCGGTTGCGCAGCCATGGTGTGCGCGCCACCGTGGCGGGCAGTGGGGAGCGGTTGGGTAAGTTGATTCGCAACGGGGAGACCCAAAAAATTCCCGTGCTGGCCATCCTTGGCGAGCAGGAGATGGCGGCGGATTCCGTCAGTCTGCGCACCCGACGGCAGGGGGATCTGGGCGCCATGGCGCAAGCCAGACTGGTGGAGCTGGCCAGCGGGGCGGCTGCCAGTCGCCGCACCACCCTGGTTCCATGACCACCACCGTTCTGGCGGCCGACGTGGGGGGCACCAAGACCGCGCTGGCCGTCTACGGCCTTACGGAGGAGGGCTTGTGTCTGCAACGGCAGCACCGCTACGCCTCCCGGGAGTGGCCCTGTTTTGACCGGATGCTGAGGGATTTTCTCCAGCGGGAGGGTCCTGAAGGGACGCCAACCCGGCTTGCCAGCGCCTGTTTTGCCGTGGCGGGACCCGTGCAGCAGGGCCTGGCCCGTCTCACCAACCTGGATTGGGTGGTGGATCAACAGCAGTTGGCCCGGTCCCTGGGACTGTCCGCCGTGGAGGTGGTGAACGACATTGCTGTGCTGGTCTATGGGTTGCCCCATCTTCAACCCCACATGGCGGTGGAACTGCAAGCCGGCGAACCACAACCCGGTGGGACGGTGGCCATTCTGAGCCTGGGGACCGGACTGGGCATGGCCATGGGCATCCCCACGCCCGCCGGCTTGTGCAGTTGCCCCAGCGAAGGGGGGCACCAGGAGTTTTCCCCGTGTACCACGCGGGAATGGCAGCTCAGACAGTGGCTGCGGGCGGATCTGGGCCTGGAGCGTCTCTCGGTGGAGCGGGTGGCCAGCGGCACAGGGCTGGGGCACATTGGTCGCTGGCTGCTGGCCACCCATCCCGCCCCCCATCCCCTGAAAACCCGACTCACCCACTCAACAGTTGATCTGCCCGCCCGGGTTGCCGCCGGGGCAGCCCAGGGGGATGCCCTCTGTCAAGAGGCTCTGGCCCTCTGGACGGAGGCCTGTGGAACCGCAGCAGCCAATCTCCTGCTCACCAGCCTCTGCACAGGGGGGCTCTGGCTGGCTGGCGGGGTGACCGTCAAGCAACTGCCACAGTTGCGCTCACCCCGTTTCCTGCAACGTCTCCAGCGGGTGGGGCGGTTCCAGCCCCTTGCCGCCAAGGCGCCCGTTCACGCACTGACCGCCCCGGAGGCCGGCCTGTTCGCCGCGGCGCAGCGGGCCCGTCAGTTGGCCAATGGACCGTCACTGTCCGCCGGGCGGAGGGGCAGCCCGTGGGGCAACATGGGCATTCATTCTTAACAAGACCACGCCTGTTGTGTCGGACAACACCTGCGAGCGGTGCGTGATTACCGTGCCAGCCACCACTGCCAACATCGGTCCCGGCTTCGACTGCCTGGGCGCCGCCCTGCAACTCAACAATCGCTTCAGTCTGCGGCGGCTGACGGGGCAGGAGGAAGTTTTTGATCTGGTTGTGGACGGACCGGAGGGGGCCCACCTGCGGGGTGGCAGGGACAACCTCTTTTATCGGGCTGCCCGCTGCGCCTGGAAAGCGGCTGGCCATCCTCCCATCCCTCTGGAGGCCAGAATCTCCTTGTCCGCCCCGCCTGCCCGCGGCCTGGGCAGCAGCGCCAGCGCCATTGTGGCCGGCCTCTGCGGCGCCAACATGATGATCGGGCAGCCCCTGGGCCGGGAAAAGCTGCTGGAACTGGCCATCGCGGTGGAAGGTCACCCGGACAACGTGGTGCCCTCTCTTCTGGGTGGACTTTGCCTCACCTCCCGGGTCGCCGGTCAACGTTGGCGGGTGGTGCCCTGTCCCTGGCATAAGCGGGTGCGGGCCGTGGTGGTCATTCCCAATTTGCGTCTCTCCACCAGTGAGGCCCGGCGGTCTCTGCCACAAAACGTTGGCCTGCAGGACGCGGTGAGCAATCTCTCGGCCCTTACGGTGCTGCTCTCGGGGTTGCGCAGCGGTGACGGCGCCTTGATCGCCGATGGTCTCCGCGATAGCCTCCATGAGCCTTACCGCTGGCCCCTTATTCCCCACGGCCTGACCGTGCGGCATGCGGCCATGGAGGCGGGTGCCTGGGGAGCCGTGATCAGTGGCTCCGGACCCGCCATCCTGGCGCTGAGCAGCCGGGACCTGGAAGAGAAGGTGGGCAAGGCCATGGTGCAGGCCTGGCAGGAGCAGGACGTGGAAGCCCAGTATCATGCCGTCAGCCTCCAGAATTTTCCGGCAGTCTGCCAAGCGGTGGAGTGAATTGGGTATTTCTACTCAGCAACCCAGGGGCGGCTGATAGGGTGGCCTGCGGCCCCTGCGCTTCGGTAGGGCTGTTCCGTTGTCTTGTGCGTTTGGCCCATGGGCGCTGCTCTTGTTGATCCCCTGCTTAGCCAATCCGGTTCGGCCTTCCCCTGGCTGAGCGCCATTGTGCTCCTGCCCCTGGTGGCGGCGCTGATCCTGCCGTTGCTGCCAGGGGACCGGGTGGCGGCCCCCAGAGCCATTGCCGTCAGCGCCTTGACGGCGGATCTGGTATTGATGGCGCTGGTGTTCAGCCGTCACTTCGTCGGTGGAAACAGCGGTTTGCAACTGGTGGAGCGCATCAGTTGGATTCCGGCCATCGAACTGGAATGGTCCCTGGCTGCGGATGGGGTATCAGCGCCCCTGGTGGTGCTCAGCGGTCTGGTGACCCTGCTGGCGGCGATGGCCAGTTGGCCGCTGGCGCGGAAGCCCAGGCTCTACTACGGCTTGGTGCTGGTGCAGGCCTCCGCCCAGGCCATGGTCTTTCTGGCGCAGGACTTCCTGCTGTTCTTTCTGGCCTGGGAGTTGGAGTTGGTGCCTGTCTACCTGCTCATCTCCATCTGGGGCGGCGCCCGTCGTCAATATGCCGCCACCAAGTTCATCCTCTACACCGCCCTGGCCTCCCTGCTGATCCTGCTCAGCGGTTTGGTGCTGGCATTCATGGGCGAGAGCTTCAGCCTCGACCTGACCACCATGGCCAGTCACACCCCCCAGGGGAGTGTGGCCTTGCTGTGTTACCTGGGCTTCCTGGTGGGGTTCGGCGTGAAGTTGCCCATCTTTCCGCTGCACACATGGCTGCCCGATGCCCACGGTGAGGCCAGCGCGCCCATTTCCATGCTGCTGGCGGGGGTGCTGCTGAAAATGGGGGGCTATGCCCTGCTGCGCTTCAACGTGCAGATGCTGCCGGATGCCCACGCCCAACTGGCGCCGGCGTTGATGATTCTGGGGATCGTCAACATCATTTACGGCGCCCTCAATGCCCTGGCCCAGGATAACGTGAAGCGGCGGATTGCCTGCAGTTCCATCAGCCACATGGGCTTTGTCCTGCTGGGGCTGGCCGCCATCAACAGCCTGGGCTTCAGCGGCGTGATGTTGCAGATGATCAGCCATGGCCTGATTGCAGCAGCCATGTTTTTTGTCACCGGTGTGTTCTATGACCGCACTCGCACCCTGTCTATTCCCAACATGGGCGGCCTGGCCAAGGCGCTCCCGGTCACCTTTGCCCTGTTTCTCACCAGTTCCCTGGCCTCCCTGGCCCTGCCGGGCATGAGCGGCTTTGTCAGCGAGATCACGGTGTTTTTCGGGGTGACCTCTGCGGATCAGTTCACCACGGCATTCCGGGTGGTGGCGGTGCTGCTGTCAGCGGTGGGTCTGGTGCTGACCCCTGTCTATCTCCTCTCCATGTGCCGCAGGGTCTTTTTCGGGCCAAGGATTCCCGCCCTGGCCCAGGTGGGGGACGCCAATCCCCGGGAGTTGATGATTGCCCTCAGTCTGCTGGCGCCCACCTTGGCCATTGGCTTCTGGCCTCAACTGGCCATTGGCTTTTATGAGCCCACCACCACGGCCATTGCTGAGACTGCGGCGGCGGTGCTTAGCGGCTGAGTTCGTGCTTGTCTATCAAAAATAAAAATTCAAAATTTGGGGACTCAGCGTCAGCTAGCCATTCATGAGTCCATTTCATTTCAGCCATAACATTACGTCTATAATCTACTTTAACAACATCAACTATTTTGCCATATTCCGATAGCATTTGATTGATTTCTTCTGCTGTCCCGCGACCACCCGAACTATATGAAAGAATTATCCATCGGGCAGATGTGGATCTAATTAACTTGTCTAGGGCTTCTACTGCGATAAATCGACCTGTCTTTTGATTTTTTCTAAATTCCTCGAATACAGAACTAGAGATCTTATCCGACGTGTCAGATCGCCGTCTCGCCCTACCAAACAATTGAGGTGTATCGTTTAAACAAATAGTAGTCCACAAGTGATAATAAGATGCGTATCTGACACGGGAAGGTGGCATCTTATCATTATTCGATCCATACGGTGGATCAAAATATGCCAGATCTGCATCAATGTTGCAGATTTTAAATATGTCATCCTTTAGTACTATGTTTTCATGGTTTGCCACAAATAGCTTGGGTACTTCAAGAATAAGATTTTTGTATGATCGAGAAGACCATTTACTTAAGTACGATACAAAATGTCCGATAGTGTTGTCAACTCTATCCAATGCCAGCATTAGACTACTCAGTGCTACAACCCGCTCAATCGACGATAGAGACAGCCTGTCGATTTCCTGTCGGATGCCATCCAACTTTCGTGTATTGTGAATCTGCCATGGCCTTTTTAAGCCATCTGCCTGAATAGCACTGCCACCATTTTGCTCACCACCATAATTCTCTGTAAACCAACCATCCTTTGGTGGTACATTATTTAAATGGCGAATAAGATTAGCATATTTACTATCAGGACTGTGATTTTGGAGATAACATTTTGAGAAGACTTGTGACCATGCTGCAATATCATTACTAATAACTCTATATCCAGACTTAGCAAATGCTTGAGATACACGTGTTGAACCGGAAAATCCGTCAAGTATAGTCTTTGCGTCAGTTCTTCTTGCCAATTCTAAAATATATGGCAGCAGCTTAAGCTTTGAACCAGCATACTTAATACCTTGAGTTAAAGGTACGCGATCAGTCACGCCAGGAAATAGAGACAGATTTGAGAACATATTATCTATATAACTCCAATACTTTGTTTCAATGTTCTGATATCTTTTTCTATTTCCTTGAGTGCAGTAGAATGACCAGTTTCAGATGAAACAAGTGCTGAAGAAAAAAGAGATACAAGGAACTGATTATCAGAGTAATTAACCCAGCCGTCAGTGATACTATCAAAAAACTGATACCCCTTCTTGGTATGTGTCCACAATCCACGTTGCAATGCATTTGCTGTAGCACCACCGTAACGTACTTCAAAAATATAATTATTTCTGAAATCATAGAATTTATAGACTGGATGTCTCCGGCGTCCACCTGGTCCTGTACGCACAATTCTTGATATGTATTGACAGGCAATGTTATAATTAAATACCAGAATATTACAATGCTTTAATCCTTCATCATAGATTAGAGATAAGATATTAACTTTACTGAAATCTAAGAATACTGAACTATTAAGAAGATTTCTTATTTGTTGTTTATCAACAATGTTTTCTTCTTCCTTTCTTTCATTCTCTAAAAGCTGAAACATCGAAGAATTCTTGTCTGTAGAAAGCTGTAAGGGTCCATGTCCATATGCCTTCAAGCTAACAGGGAATTCAACTTTTGTTATCTCATTTATAATTTTAATATCTTCCTCTTGAGATTTTGCTCGATACAAGTCTTTTCCTACATGAGTTGATTGGAAGTCATACATATATTGATTGATAAACTCAGATATGGCAATTTCTGCTAAGTCACCATGTGTCTTATTCCCAATTAAACGCATAGTGAATATATTACTTAGGGTTGCTGTGATAAGGGCCGGGTGCTTGCTGATGAGAAGCTTGAGGCGCTTTGTGAAATCGCTGTACGCCCCTGCAGTTTCCATGCGCTTTTGCGGTGTTCATGCTTTTCACCCATTCTGGCATGTGTTGCATCGCTTGTCAAGCCCTCTGACCTCATCTCTCTTCAACTTCGGCACTCTGCCATGCAACTCCTGAAGGACACAGCCTTGTCTATAACCGTTCCTGCCCCATCAGGCTTGATGGGTCCGACGCTCCTTCTGAAAGACAAGGGGGCATCTTCCCTCCCTAGAACCCTGTCTCAGGGAAGCCTCTACCCACGGGATTCAGCAGTGCGGACCATCCATACACCATCCCCAGCGGCACAAAACCCATGGGCCACACCCCTAGGATGGTCACCAGCCACCACACCCTCTTTGGCCCCTACCACGGATCCGCGGCAGACCACTTGGCTGAACCGGGCTGGCCGTGTCGGGCTGGTGGCAGGACTGGTGGCCACTGGCGCATGGGTGAGCATCACGCTTCTGCGGCGTCCAACCATCCGGGATCTTGACCCCTACACTGTTGTGGTGCAGCAGCAAGCCCTGCGGGGAACTGTAGTGGCTACCGGCACGGTGGAACCTGTTCGCCAAGTGAACCTGAGTCCGCCGCAGCCGGGTATTGTGGCCGCCATCAACGTGGAGGAAGGGGAGCAGGTGCGCGCTGGTCAGGTTCTGGTGGTGATGGATGGCGGCGATTTACCCATGCGAATCAAGGAACGCCAAGCTTTGCTGACCCAGGCCGAGGAAGAATTGGCCTTGCGGGAGGAGGAGCTGCTGCGTCAACAGGGGTTGGTGGAGACAGGGGCGTTGAGCCAACTGGCCCTGAGCCAACTGGAGAGCCGCCACCGGGCACAGCAGAGCCAGGTGGCGGCAAGCCGGCAGCGACTCCAGGGATTGCTGCAGGAGCAAACAGGACTGACGGTGCAGGCCCCCTTTGACGGCTTGGTGCTGGAGCGGTTTGCGGAGCCGAGGAGTTATGTCACCCCTTCAGGCAATGCCAATGACGCCACCAGGACGTCTCTGCTCACCATCGGCACTGGTCATCAGCTTGTGGCAGCCTTGCCCGATAACGAGGTTGGGCGCATCCGGTTGAACCAGGCTGCCACGGTGGTGCTGGATGCCTTCCCGAACCAATCCCTGGATGCGCAGGTGAAAATCATCGCCCCCCGGTCCCAGGTAAACGACAACGTGATCACCTTTGACGTGACCTTGGCGTTTCTGACCGGGAACTCCCAGCTTCGTTATGGAATGAGCGGGGATGTGCAACTTTTCACCGAAGAACTTTCCCCAACCCCTGTGGTGCCCATTGTTGCTGTTGTTACCCGTTCCGGCCAATCGGGGGTCTACGTGGTGGGGAGGGAGGATCAACCCACTTTTCGCTCCATTGCCTTGGGGTATTCCAGTGGAAGCAGCATCCAGGTGTTGGATGGGCTGGAGTTGGGGGAGCGTGTGTTTATTGACTGGCCCACCTGGGCCCGCCAGCCCAGAGAAAGGAACTGAACTGGCGGGTCGGCAGAGGCTTCAGCCGGCAACGCGGATTGTGCGAACGCGGCCGCCACGACGCTGAATGGTCTGCAGTTGCCGACTCAGATTGGCAAACTGAACCTGGACAGACTGGGCAGCATAGCGATTGGTGGCGCTGTTCCCTGGCAGGTCGTAGGTGACCTCGTAGCGGGTGACGCGGTTGTCGTATTGATTGTTGGCAATCCGGGGCGGATTGGCCTTGGCGGGCAATTTTGCCGCAATCTGACGAACCTGGGCCATGGCTGGCGTTTTGTCGCTACTGGCCCGACCGCGATTCAGATTCAGGGTGAGCAGGTAGTCCCTGTTGCTCTGGAACTGGCTGCTGTCAACCCGTGGATGGGGAACGTTGTTTTCTCCAAAAGCGGTGCTGTATTCCTCACTATCAATGTAGGAGAGGATCTCAGCATCGTAGCCGTGGGTGTTGTAGATGAGCACATGCTCGGCAATTTCCTGCTGATTGCGCGGCGAACGCCCCAGTAAGTGCTTGAAGTTCAGTTCAATGAACCGATACTGACTGTTGCAGGTAAAAAACAGGTTCCTGTAGGTCTCGGAAAGACCAACTGCCATCACGAATTCACGGACTGTGATGTTGCCGTTGCGCAACTGGGATTCAGCCTTCTTGCAACGCTCGAAGCTGTTGATGTGAGCGTTGCCCAGAACTTGACGATAGGTTGTGGTGATCACATCCTGGAGTTCTGTTTCGGAGCGAGCCTTGAACAACTCCGATTTCAGTTCGTCGGCGAGCCAAAGGGGCATGGTGATGGGGGGGGGAGGAAGGGGAGTGGAAAAGCTGCACCCAGGCGAAGCCAGCGTGCAGCGAGAAGCGCCAGGGACGATCAACTGATCTCCGTAAGGCTGACAATCCGGCCACTGTCGCGATGGATAAACGCCAGTTGGCTGGTGATGTTGTCACCCGACACCACGTAGGTGGTGGTGGCAAGGCGCCGACGGCTGCCGGCACGCTGGCTGCGGACAACAATGCGGAAACGCTTACCGGGCGCGTCGACTGAGCCGCTGCTGGCGGTGCTGCGGGTGGCAATGGCCTGGCTGGAGGCCCCAGCAACGGTGTTGACAGTGATGGAATTACTCTGCGCACTGTCACTACCGGCATAGCCAGGCACCAGGGCCAGGGTGCGATTGAAGTTGGCCTGGCTGCGGCCGTCTCCACTGCTCACACCCCGTAGATACGGCGCCACGTCCTCACCAAATGCCTGGCTGTACTCGTCGCTGTCCACCAGCCAATCAACGGCGGCATCGTAGCCAGCCGTGATCACCCGATCCAGTTGGGCGCCTATTTCAGCCTGGCTTTCCGGACTGCGGCCCAGAACATGCTTATAGTTGACCTCCACAAACCGATAGGGGGCCATTGTTTCAAAGAAGCGGCTGCGGTAGAGGGGTGTTTTGCACAATCCACGAACAAATTCCCGCACACTGAGCCTCCCGCTGAGGAATTGGGATTCCAGCGCCTCGGGCCGTTCTGTTTCCATCAGATGGGGATTCCCCATCACATGACGATAAAGCTGCCGCAGCAGGATGGCTTTATCCACGGCATTGTCCTTGGCTTGGCGCACGTAGCGGGGCTGGACCCGCTCGCCCACGCCAAAGCCGCCGTAGGGACTGCTGCTGAGGGGAATGGACTGGGGGCCCTTGGTGACCCGGGCAAAGTTGGAAAGCTTGGGTAGGGGGCGTCCCTGACTGGGCAGGGGAATGGCATAGTTGGGATAGCCAAGCAGTTCGGAGATGGTGCGGCTGCTGCGACCCATGGAGAAGTCGCTGGCTGCAGCGCCGCCATTCAGCCGGAAGGTTTTGTTAAAGGTGTCTTGCGCAAAACCCACCAGGCTGTTGATGGAGCGCAAATAGGGAACCGTGTCATCCCCAAAAGCCTTCTGGTACTCCTCACTGTTGACGTAACTGCTGATTTCCGCTGCGTAGCCCTGCTCCCGCAGCAGTTTCACGTGGATGCTCACTTCAGCCTCACTGGCTGGAGGGCGACCCAGGAAATGCTTGTAGTTGAGTTCAACAAAGCGGTGGGGACTGGTGGCGCTCAGGAAGAGCCGCTCATAGGCGCTGGATTGTCCCAGGGCCTCCACAAAGCCCTTCACCGACAGGGTACCCTGGCGCAACTGGGATTCGGCGACGGCGACGCGGTCAACCTCAAACAGGCCGATCCCGCCAAACACCTGACGATAGGCGCTGTTGATGACTGCATCCAGGTTGTCGCGGCTGGGACCTAGGCGAATTGGATCGAGATCCAGGTCGCGAGCCACACCAAAAGAATACTTCTGGGTTCGCTGGTCAGAAAGGCTGATGAGGGAACTCATGGGGGCAAGTGGGGAGGAGTGCTAAGGGGTTTGACGAAAAGAAAAGCGTCAATTCACTGGTGTAATGCTGGCAATCTTGCCGCGCTCCCGGTGGATACGCTGGAACTGCTCAGAGAGCTTGGCAAAGGGCACATAGACAACCTGATTACTCTTGCGATAGCGGGAGATTTTGGCCACACCCGGAGCGGTATACCCGGTGATCTCTACGCGAAACACCTTGCCTTCCTCGCTGGCGCCAACACCAAGGCGAGACTGGGGCTCGTTGAGTCTGGTGGTGGAACGGAAGCTAAACCCTTGACCATTGCCATTCACGCCGGAAGGGGCGACAATCGATAGGGGCCGATTGAGATAAGCTGCGCGACCCAGCTTGGAGTCGATGCCTGCGAGATCCCCTTTGAGGTCACTACTGCCGGCGCCGCGGGTGAGCTGGAACATCCAGGTGAACTCCCGCATACTCTTTCCTGGCCCTGACTTCCAGCCATGGAGGTAGGGTACCGTATCCTCCCCAAACCGCTGTTGGTATTCGTCGCTATCGATAAAGGAATCAATATCTGCATCATAGCCTTCCCTATCCAGACGGTTGGCATGCTCGCGCATCTCTGCAAAAGAGTCAGGGGAGCGCCCCAGCAAATGTTTGAAAGTCAGCTCAATGTAGCGATAGCGATTGCAGGAATCAAAGAAACGACTACGATAGAGGTAGCTCTTGGCCAGGGTGCGCACAAATTCCCGCATGCTGATGCGGCCCAGCTTGAACTGTGATTCAGCGACAATCTGTCGCTCGCTATCCATGACATAGGAATTGCCAAGAACCTGCCGATACGCAGCAGACAGGAGGGTTTCCCGTTCTTCGTTGTTGGTGGCTTGGTACACTTGTTGGGGTGGAGTCGATTCAAAGCGTTCGACACCAAGACGAGAGGCTGGACCAAAGGTCATGGAAGGAGAGCCGTGTTGTGAGAGCGGAAGCTTGCCGCTTTAAGGGTGGTAAAAGCTTAGGGCCAAATTTCGGCCCCACGAAAAACATGGCTGAATTGTTACGAAGCCTCTTCGGTGGCTGACGTCAGCCCAGGGAGTTGGCCCGCAGTGACTGACGTCAGCCCAGGGAGTTGGCCCGCAGTGACTGACGTCAGCCCAGGGAGTTGGCCACGTAGTCGAGAGCAGCGTTGTACTCCGCTAGAGCCTGGGCGCTCATGTCACGGGGAGCACATCCGCGGTTGCGCAGGGTGTTCAGTCCGTAGACATAGGTGGCGGGGTCAATGCTGAGGGCGGCATAGACCTCTTTGGCGCCGTTGATGGCCAGTTCGTCCAGGGGGCCGGTGCCACCGGTGACCAGGGCGTAATTGATCAAACGCAGGTAGTGAACAAAGTCACGCTTGCACTTCTCTTTGCCCTCGGTGTCGCAGACCCGGGGCTGACGACCCAGGTTCCCTTGGGGGTTGACCTTGTAAACCGCGTCAACCGCCTCCTGGGCCACGGCATCGTAGTTGGAGGCCAGTTTCTCGGCAGCTTCCATGCGGGCGGAGGCCCGCTCCAGGGAACCGCGGACAGACTCCAGGTCGGAGGCGCTAGGGAAACGAGCAGCGTTATCGGCTGCTGCAATCACTGTGGTGATGGTGGATTTCATCGCGAAAGCTTTAGGAAGGGTGTGGGTTGTTGGAAATCAAGCTGTGGCGGCGCCTTCAGCTTACGGCGCTGGAAACGGCGTCAAAGTAGCTGGCAGCTTCCGAGGCCAGTGCGGAGCAGTCACCTTTTGCTGTGGTGCCAAGGGTGATGGTGTTGTTGGTCGCCTGGGGACCACGGTCGCCGTTGGTTCCGTTAATATGGGCCACGGCACAGGCCTTCATGATGGCCACAGCGCGAGCCATGGAGCCCGTGGGCACGCCCAGAGCCGCATAGGTTTCCTTCAAACCGTTGAGACAGCGGTCCTGGAGAACAGAGGCGTCTCCAGCCAGCAGGGCGTAGGCCACATAACGCAGCACGATTTCCCCATCCCGCAGACAAGCAGCCATACGGCGGTTGGAGTAGCAGTTACCACCAGGAGAGGTAAGGCCGGGATTCTCGCAAATCATGCCGGCCACTGAATCGGTGACAATACAAGAGGCGGATGTGGAGATGGCCTTGACGGCGTCAAGGCGCTTGTTGCCTTCTGAGACAAAGGACTTGAGATCTGCCAGTTGACTGCCGCTGACAAAGGAGCCGCTTGCATCAGCGGCTGTGGCGGCGCGGGAAAAAGCGTCAAGCATGAGAAAGGGGGACTTCTCGGTGAAGTGGGGAAGTCTGTCCCTGGACAAATCCCTGGAGTACTAGGATTACTAGGAGTAGGGAAACGCCTTGGTGGACATGACGATGCAGTGTCTATCACGGACTCCACCCCTGGGATCACTTGCCTGCCCCAGGCCACATAAAAGTTCACCGAGAAAATTTTTCACGCCTCGGCAAGGAAATGATCACGTAAAAGTGCGAAGCAAAAAGGGGACCCCA
>NZ_JENA01000002.1 GCF_000586015.1 Candidatus Synechococcus spongiarum SH4
GACAGCAGGTGTTGGTGCTGGGGGGGGGCTGATGGGGTTGGCGGTGGCCCACGGCCTGGCCCGTCACGGGTGGTCGGTGCATCTCCTGCGTCGCGCCCGGCGGGAGGCGGCGGGCTTTGCCGCCGCCGGCATGGCGGCGCCCCATGCCGAAGGCCTCAGCGGACCCCTGTTGGCGCTGGCCCAGCGCAGTCTCCCCATGATCCCCCCCTGGGTGGACGCCATCGAGGAGGATAGTGGCCTCCCCTGCGGTTGGCTGCCCTGTGGCGCGGTGGTCCCGTTCACCAGCCAGGCCCAACGCCAGGCATTCCCCACAGCAGCCCTGGGCCGTCCCCTGGATCGGGCTGCGCTGGAGGCGGAGGCGCCGGGCATCAGTCCCGCCTTCACCTGCGGGCTGTTGTTCACCCAGGATGGCCAACTGGACAGTCGGCGGAGGCTGATGGCGGCCCTGGAGCGGGCCTGCCACCGGCGCGGCGTTCGTTTTGAGGAAGGGGTCACGGTGGAGCGGCTGTGCCGGGAGGAGGATGGCGGCGGCCAGCAACACCTGGTGGGCATTGCCCTGCGCACCAGTGACGGGGAGAGACAGCAGCGCCCCTGTGGGCAGGCGGTGCTGTGTTGCGGCGCCTGGAGCCAGCAGTTGCTCCCCTGCGTGCCGGTGACCCCCGTCAAGGGGCAGATGTTCTCCGTGCAGGCGCCGCGCCGGGCCTTGCGGCGGGTGCTCTTTGGCCCTGACGCCTACCTGGTTGCCCGCCAGGACGGCCTGGTGGTGGTGGGGGCCACCACTGAGCAGGTGGGCTTTACCCCAGGCCTCACCCCCATGGGACAAACCCGTCTGGAACGGAGTCTGCGGCAGTTGTTGCCGGCGGCGGCCCGCTGGCCCCCCATGGAGCGTTGGTACGGGTTCCGGCCGTGTACGAAGGATCAACAGCCTGTTTTGGGGCCGGGTCCGTTGAAGGGACTGGTGATGGCTACGGGCCACCATCGCAACGGGGTCCTGCTGGCTGCCGTCACTGCAGAACTCACACGTGCTGTGCTGGAGGCTGGCCCGGCCGGCTGCCGCGCCCCCCACTGGGCCGCCCCCTTCCTCCATGCCTTCCGCTGGAGCCGATTTTCTTCAACGCCTGCCGGGGAAGCTGCCCTGGAAGCCTCCTGGCCGGAATTCGGGTAGTTCCAGGTGCTGAGCCTAGGCTCACACCAATGGCGCGGGGCGGATGCTGACTGTCGAGGCCATTCAATTTCGCTACGGAAAACAGGCCAGCCACCAGCCCCCGGCGCTCCGGGATGTGAACTTTGTGGTGCAAAAGCCCCAGATTGTCGTACTGTTGGGCCTGTCCGGGTCCGGGAAGTCCACCCTGATTCGCTGTCTGAACGGGGCGCTGATTCCCCAGCGGGGGCGGATTCTTTTTCGAGGGGTGAATCTCCACAGTTCGCCCCGCTGCCGGCGCCGTTGCCAACACCAGATGGGCACCGTCTATCAAAACCATGCCCTGGTGCCCCGGCAGACGGCGCGGCAGAACGTGCTGAAGGCCTTTGTCAGCACCCGGCCATGGCTGGCGTCCTTCCTGCCGCCGGGACCGGGGTTGCAGGACCAGGCCTTGACCATGCTGGATCTGGTGGGGTTGGGGGAGCAGGCGGATCAACGGGTGGACCTGCTCAGCGGCGGCCAGCAGCAGCGGGTGGGCATTGCCCGCGCCCTGGCCAATCACCCCGCCCTGGTGCTGGCGGACGAGCCGGTGGCGTCCCTGGATCCGCAAACGGGTCAGGCGGTGCTGGACTTGCTGCGCCGTTTGCAGCGCCGCCTGGGGCTGATGGCCATCATCAGCCTGCATCAGCCGGACCAGGCCAGAACCATCGCGGATCGCATCATCGGCATCCGCGCCGGCAACCTGGTGTTTGACGCCCCCAGCCAGGCTGTGGACCAGAACCTGCTCAAGGAACTCTACGCTTGATCAAGCGCCAGTTCCGACCACCCGCACAGACAGATGAAGCGTATTGCCAGGGTGGTTTGCTGTTGCGTGCTTGTGCTGGCCACGGCCTGCAACGGCGGCGGATCCCGGGATCCCGTAGCCCGTGAACCCACCGCCGTGTCCACCCTGGTGGTGGCCCTCCTGCCTGACGAGAACGCCGCCACCGTCATTCAAGAGAACCAGGGCCTCAAGACCTATCTGGAAGAAACCCTGGACCTGCCGGTGGAACTGGTGGTGAGCACGGACTACTCCACCATGGTGGAGGCCGCCAGGCGCAACAAGACACACCTCAGCTACTTCGGTCCCCTCTCCTACGTGATTGCCCGCAGCAGGACCCCCCTGGAGCCCTTTGCGGTCCGCAGCAGGAACGGCTCCACCACCTACCAGGCCGTACTGATTGGCAACCGGGAGCAGGGAATTGACAGCTTTGCCGCCGTTGAAGGGGGGACCGTGGCCCTGGGTGACCCGGCCTCCACCTCGTCCCGTCTGTTCCCGCAACTGCGCCTGGCGGAGGCCGGCCTTCATCCGGACGTGCATTACCGAACCGTATTTCTAGGGGGCCATGACGCGGTGGCCAAGGCGGTGGAGCGGGGCTTCGCCGCTGCGGGCGGGTTAAGCCGGCCCATTTACGACAAGCTGGTGGCGCAGGGCGCCATCAACCCGGACAAGCTGGTGGTGCTGGGCCACTCCAGGCCCATTCCCCAATATCCCTGGACCATGAGCAGTGGGCTGCCCGAGGATCTGCGCCATGCCGTTCGAGAGAGCTTCTACATGCTCAAGGAGCCTGCCGTGCTCCAGCCCTTCCAGGCCGACGGGTTTGCTCCCGTCCAGGACAGCGACTACGACGGCATTCGCCAGGCGGCTCGGGTTCTGGGGCTGTCCCTGGAGGCCCTGGTGACGGATTCCTGAGGCTGGCCACACCATGATGCCCCCTGCGCTGCGGGTCCGGCTGCTTCTACTGTTCATGGGGGCGGTGGTGGTCCTGTCCTGCTGGCAGGTGGGGTTGTTCGACCTGGAACGCCTCTGGCATGGGGCCCAGGGGATGGGGGAACTGCTGGGGGAGTTGTTTCCCCTGCGGCTGCAACGCTGGCCCCATTGGCTGTTGCCCCTCTGGGAGACCCTCTGCATGGGCATTGCCAGCACGGCGCTGGCGGTGGCGCTGGCGCTGCCCATGGCGTTTCTGGCCAACCGGCGCACGGCGCCCCATGTCTTGATCCGGCGCCTGGCCCGTGGCGCTCTGAATCTCCTGCGGGCCTTGCCGGACCTGCTGCTGGCCCTGCTGCTGGTGGCTGCCGTGGGTTTTGGCCAACTGCCCGGCGCCATGGCCCTGGCCATTCACTCCGTGGGCATGGTGGGCAAGTTCATGGCGGAAACCATGGAACAGGCGGATCCGGATCCGGCGGAGGCACTGTTCAGCACCGGCGCTGATCGGCTTCAGGTATTTGTTCACGTGTTACTGCCCCAGTGTTTGCCCAGCCTGCTGGATCTGGCGTTCTATCGCTGGGAGTTCAACATGCGCTCGGCCGTTGCGCTGGGGGCTGTGGGGGCTGGCGGCATCGGTACGGAGCTGATCAGCGCCCTGCGGCTCCTGGACTATGGCCAAGTGACGGCCCTGTTGCTGGTCATTTTTCTGGCTGTTGGTCTGGTGGATCAGCTTTCAAGCCGATGTCGGCAGAGTCTCGCCAGATAAACAGACGCAACTGGAACGGACGTTTCATTGTCAATTCCGTGATCGGCACCATAAACTCAGCCAATCGTTCTCCCTCTGGAGACATAAGGAGACATCAGCCGATGAGCGTTTCCAGACGCATGGGTGCCTACGCCAACGGGCGATTCGGTGGTGACTCCATTGGTTGGTACCTGAGTAGAATCGGCAAGGAGCCCCTGCTGACCCCCAGTGAGGAAATTGAGTTGGCCCATCAGGTGCAAGCCCTGAAAACCCTGGCGGCGTCAGCGCCTCCCCCGCAACAGACCGTTGAGCAGAGAAAGATTCTCCGGACGGGGAAGCGGGCCCGCAACCGGATGATTGCCGCCAATTTACGACTTGTATTCAGCGTGGCCAAGAAATATCAGCATCAGGGTCTGGACTTGCTGGATCTGATGCAGGAAGGCGCCATCGGCCTGGAACGGGCTGTGGACAAGTTTGACCCCAGCATGGGCTACAAGTTCTCCACCTATTCCTATTGGTGGATCCGCCAAAGCATGGTGCGCGCCATTGACAACACGTCCCGCACCATTCGCCTGCCCATCCACATTGGCGAGAGGCTCGCCAAGTTGCGCCGCGTAACCCGGGACCTGTCCCATCGTCTGGGGCGCCAACCCAACCGCCTGGAACTCTCCCATCGCATGGAGATGAGCCTGGAGGAACTGGACGAACTGCTGGCCCAGAACCGGCCCTGCACCTCCCTTGACGCCCATGCCCGTGGCGACGGGGACCGCAGCACCATCGGTGAGTTGATTGCCCAGGCCATGGACCATGAGCCCCTGGACGAGATGGACCGTTATTTGCAGAAGGAACACTTGCAAAGCTGGATGGAACAGTTGGATCAGCGGGAGCAGAAAGTTCTGCGGCAGCGCTATGGCCTTGAAGGGCAGACGCCCCAGACCCTCTCCGCCATTGGCCATGACCTGAAGGTGTCCCGGGAACGGGTGCGGCAGTTGCAGGAACGGGCCATCAAAAAGCTCAAGGCGTACGCGGTGCGGCAAAAGGCGGCCTGAGCAATTCTCCCGTGGAGCCTCTGCAAGCCTTAGGTATAGTTGCCATTGCTGGCTGGCTGTCCCTGCTGGCCACCATGGCCTGGTTGCTGCGGCAATGGCGCCCCGATCAGCCCGAGTGGAGTCGCAAAATCGTTCACCTGGGGGCCGGACTGGTTCTGCCCATGGCCTGGGCCACGGACATCAGCCGCCCCCTTGCCCTGATCGCTGCTGCCGTGGCCACGGTTCTGACCGCCGTGAACCAGCGCACCCGGATGCTGCCGGCTCTGGAGTCGGTCAACCGCCACAGCTACGGCACGGTAGCCTATGGATTATCCATCCTGGTGCTGCTCTGGTGGGGCTGGCCCGGACAGGCTGCCATTGTGGTGGCCGCCGTGCTCATGATGGCCTTCGGCGACGGGCTGGCAGGGGTGCTGGGACCAGCGTACCCCTCTCCCGACTGGTCCGTTCTGGGGCAACGGAAGTCCCTTCTGGGCACTGCCTGCGTGGCCTTGGTGGCCATGGTGGTGGGTTGGATGCTGTTTGGCGAGCACCTGAGCCCGGCCCAGCTTCTGGTGCTGGGGGGCGTGGCGGCCGGGCTGGAGCAGATCAGTGTTTTGGGGCTGGATAACCTGCTGCTGCCCCTGGGCGCCGCCGCCCTCCTCAACCAATGGCTCAGCCCTTAGAGAGGGCAGCAGCGGTGGTGGGCATGGTGGTGGCGTCCTGCACTGCAGCCGCCAGGACATCCAGCAAGCGGGAGGTGGCGTCCAGATTGATGCAGGCGTCGGTAATGCTCTGGCCGTAGGTGAGCCGGGAAAGATCCTTCGGGATCTTCTGGCTCCCCTCCACCAGGTGACTTTCCAGCATCACCCCGAGGATGTGGGTTGAACCGTCCCGCACCTGTTGGGCCACGGACAGCAGAACCTCCTCCTGACGGCGGAAATCCTTGCAGGAGTTCCCATGGCTGCAGTCCACCATGAGGCGACGGCGGCAACCGTCCCGCTCCAGGGTGGCCACTGCGGTGGCAACATCCTCCTTGTGGTAGTTGGGGCCTGCGGCGCCCCCTCGCAACACCAAGTGGGTGTCCGGGTTGCCGGTGGTGGAGACAATGGAGGCCTGACCCTGGGTGTTGATGCCCAGAAAATGGTGGGGCCGCGCCGCCGAAACCATGGCGTTGATGGCTGTGGTCACCGTGCCGTCGGTGCCGTTTTTGAAACCGATGGGCATGGACAGACCTGAAGCCATTTCCCGATGGGTCTGGCTTTCCGTGGTGCGGGCCCCAATGGCCGTCCAACTGATCAGATCGGCGATGTACTGGGGCGCCACCGGATCCAGCAGCTCCGTTGCTGCGGGGAGGCCCAGATCAGCCAGGTGGAGCAGCAGGCTGCGGGCCAGCCGCAGACCCGTATTGATGTCGAAGCTGTGGTCCAGATGGGGGTCGTTGATCAACCCCTTCCAGCCGACGGTGGTGCGGGGCTTCTCGAAATACACCCGCATCACCACCTCCAGGCTCCGATGGTGGCGGTCGTGAAGCTGCTTCAGCACAGCCGCCACCTCACGGGCTGCGTCCACGTCATGGACGGAGCAGGGGCCTACAATCACCAGCAAACGGGGATCCTCGCCACTCAACAGGGCCTTGATGCGCTGCCGGGCCTCCAGGACCACCCGGGCGGCGTGGGGCGACAGGGGAAGATCACCCAGCAGCACGGCAGGGGCAACAAGTGGCCGCGTCTCGACCACATGGAGATTGGATGTACAAACCATGACGCCTGGATGCCGTGCTCAAATGTAGGCAAAGATAGTGGGGCTTATGCCCTTGATTCACAAGAGTGACCAGGACCAGTTTCACGGATCGTAGAGGTCTCTATTGAGAACGCCTCTCCCCGTGCAGTAGCCCCAACCCCAACAAGCGAGTCCCTTATGGCAAGAGGCTCTACAAGATGCGCCATAAGGTGGAGCACCTGTTCGCCAAGCTCAAGGACTGGCGACCCATTGCAACACCCTGCGACCCCTATGCACATATCTTCCTGTCTGCCGTCCTCCTGGCCGCCCCACTCGTCTTCTGGTTATGAGTCCTGAGCCTAGGCTTTCAGGAAGGCCTCAAAAAACCCCATGCTCGCTGCCTACCGCCGGGCTGCCGCTGAACGGCATGCTCTGGGAATTCCTCCCCTTCCCCTCAACGCCGCCCAGACCCAGGCCCTCACTGCATTGCTGCAGGATCCGCCGCCAGGGGAGGAGGGTACGCTGCTGGATTTGTTGCGGGAGCGGATTCCACCCGGTGTGGATGAAGCCGCCTACGTGAAGGCCACATGGCTGAGCGCCGTGGCCACAGGGGCCGTCACCAGTCCCCTGGTGTCCCCGTTGGACGCCACCCGGCTTCTGGGCACCATGGTGGGAGGCTACAACGTGGCGGCCCTGCTGGAACTGCTGGAGAACCCGGATCAGGCCATCGCCGCCTGTGCAGCCACCGGGCTGAGCGGCACCCTGCTGGTGTACGACGCCTACAACGACCTGCTGGGGCGGTCCGCCGCCAACCCGTTTGCGCGCCGTGTGGTGGATTCCTGGGCGGCGGGGGAGTGGTTCAGCAGCAAGCCACCGCTGCCGGAAGCTCTCACCGTCACCGTATTCAAGGCGCCCGGCGAAACCAACACCGACGACCTGTCCCCCGCCACCCACGCCACCACCCGGCCGGACATTCCCCTCCATGCCCTGGCCATGCTGGAGCGGCGTGACCCCCGGGCCCAGGCCGCCATCGCCCGCTTGAAGGAACAGGGGCATCCCGTGGCCTACGTGGGAGACGTGGTGGGCACAGGCAGTTCCCGCAAGTCCGCCATCAACTCCCTGCTGTGGCACATCGGCCAGGCCATTCCCCACGTGCCCAACAAACACCGGGGCGGCGTGATTCTTGGCGGCAAGATCGCCCCCATCTTTTTCAATACCGCCGAGGACTCCGGAGCCCTGCCCCTGGAATGTGACGTGAGCCGGTTGAACACGGGCGACGTGATCACCATTCGCCCCTGGCAGGGAACCGTCACCAACACCGCCACCGGGGCAGTGGTGAGTCGTTTCACGTTGCAGCCCAGCACCATGGCCGACGAGATCCGCGCCGGTGGGCGGATCCCCCTGCTCATTGGCCGGGCCCTCACCGATAAGGTGCGCCAACACCTGGGCCTCCCCCCGTCGGAGTTGTTCGTCCGGCCTGGCCAGCCGGCGGACGCGGGAACGGGCTTCACCCTGGCCCAGAAGGTGGTGGGTCGGGCCTGTGGTCTGCCGGGGGTGCGGCCGGGCGCCAGTTGCGAGCCCATGGTCACCACCGTGGGCAGCCAGGACACCACCGGCCCCATGACCCGGGACGAGATGAAGGAACTGGCCTGTCTGGGCTTCTCCGCGGATCTGGTGATGCAGAGCTTCTGCCACACCGCCGCCTACCCCAAGCCGGTGGACCTGCAGACCCAGAAGGAACTGCCGGACTTCTTCGCCCAGCGGGGCGGGGTGGCCCTGCGGCCGGGGGACGGCATCATCCACAGTTGGCTCAACCGCATGTTGCTGCCGGATACGGTGGGCACCGGCGGCGATAGCCACACCCGTTTCCCCCTGGGCATTTCCTTCCCCGGCGGCTCCGGCATTGTCGCCTTTGCCGCCGCCCTGGGGGTGATGCCCCTGGATCTGCCGGAATCGGTCCTGGTGCGGTTCTCCGGGGCGCTGCAGCCGGGTATCACCCTGCGGGACGTGGTGAACGCCATTCCCTACGTGGCCATCCAGCGGGGACTCCTCACCGTGGCCAAGACCAACAAGAAAAACGTCTTTAACGGTCGGATCATGGAAATCGAGGGTCTGCCGGACCTGAAGCTGGAGCAGGCCTTTGAACTCACCGACGCCACCGCGGAGCGCTCCTGTGCCGGCTGCACCATCGCCCTGTCCGTCGCCACGGTGACGGAGTACCTGCGCAGCAACGTGGCCCTGCTGAACAACATGATGGCCCGGGGCTACCAGGATGAGCGCACCCTTGCACGACGCATCACCGCAATGGAGGACTGGCTCCGTAATCCCCGGTTGCTCAAGGCCGACGCCGATGCGGTCTACGGGGAAACCATCGACATTGACCTCAACACCGTCACGGAACCCCTCCTGGCCTGCCCCAACGATCCGGACAACGTCAAGCCCCTCTCCGCAGTGGCTGGCGATCCCGTGCAGGAGGTGTTCATCGGCTCCTGCATGACCAACATTGGCCACTACCGCGCCGCGGCCAAGGTGCTGGAGCATGGGGGCAACGTGAAGGCTCGCCTCTGGGTCTGCCCCCCCACCCGCATGGATGAAGAGACGCTCAAGCAGGAGGGGCATTACGCCACCATGGTCGCGGCGGGCTGTCGCATGGAAATGCCGGGGTGTTCCCTCTGTATGGGCAACCAGGCCCGGGTTGAGGACAACACCACGGTGGTGTCCACCAGCACCCGGAATTTCAACAACCGTCTGGGCAACGGAGCCCAGGTCTATCTGGGGAGCGCCGAGCTGGCGGCCGCCTGCGCCGTACTGGGTCGGATTCCCACCGTGGCGGAATACCATCGGATCGTGAGCACCAGGATCCAGCCCCTTGCCCCCCAGCTTTACCGTTACTTGAACTTTGATCGGATTCCCGGTTTTGCGGAGGGGACGGCAGGCGGTGACAGCCCTAGGGAAGATGCACCCACGGCAAAGGCGGAGGCCTGAATCGGCAGCAACAGCACCATGTTTGGCACACCGCTAAAAGCAAGCACAGTTCGCAATCTGCTGCAGCAGCGCTCCCTGGCGGTGGCGGCCACGGTGCTCCTCACCGGGCTGGGTGCAGCCTGGACCGCGGTGTTGCTGAAAAACGGCATCACCAGCGTGGTGGATTGGCGGCAGGGGCTGGTGGAGCAGTTTGAGCCTGTGTTGGGTCGCGCCACCCCTTGGCTGGTGTTGCCCATCATCGCAGGCATGGGGGGGCTGCTGGCGGGACTGCTGGTCAAGCACCTGTCGCCCGCCGCCCATGGCTCGGGCATTACCCAGGTGATGAAGTTCCTCCAGGGGCACCGGGTGCCCATGAGCATCCGGGTGGCGGTGGTGAAACTTCTGGGGGGCGTCCTGGCCATTGGCAGTGGCTTCCCCCTGGGGCCGGAGGGTCCTGCGGTGCAGATGGGCGCCTCCGTGGCCTGTCAGATGGCCACCAACCTGAGGGCGCCCCGCTCCTTCCTGCGCCTGATCGTGGCGGCGGGCGGCGGCGCCGGCATTGCCGCCGTGTTTAACGCCCCCCTGGGCGGGTTCATCTATGCCATCGAGGAACTACTCCACAACGCTCGGCCCGTAGTGCTGATGCTGGTGTTGTTCACCACCTTCATGGCCGACACCTGGGGGGACGTGCTCAATTGGATCGGCTTTGGCAAAAACCAGGGCTTCACCCGGGCCCTGAGCCTGGAGGTGACCAGAACCTTTGATCTGGCGGATTTCACGTTTCAGCCCATTGATGTTCTCTACCTGGTTTTGCTGGGCTTGGTGATTGCCGGGCTGAGTGAGTTGTACAACCGTTACGTGATTGCCATGCAGGGCTGGAGCAGTCGGGTGTTCGGCCAGCGGCCAGTGCTGCGCATGGCCCTGTGCGGCCTGCTGCTGGGCCTGATCTTTGCACCCCTGCCTGCGGAGTTTGCCGATGGAGCCGCCTTGAAAAAGCTGGTGGCCCTGGATCTGCGGGACGGCGCCACGGATCTGGGGTCCAATCTGGCCATTTTCGTGGCCATGTTTTTCACCACGGGACTGGCGGCGGCGTCCGGGGCGCCGGGGGGCCTCTTTGCCCCCATGCTGATCCTGGGGGGCGCCGTGGGTCTGGTGGGCTCCGAACTGCTGCAAACCACCACCGGCTACGCCCCCAGCAGCTTTGTGTTTGCAGGGATGGCCAGCTTCGTGGCGGGCACGTCCCAAACCCCCATTGCCGCCACGTTTATCACCTTTGCCCTCACCAAGCAGATTGTGCTGCTCAAGCCCATGCTGGTGGCCTCCCTCAGTTGCTACCTGCTGGCCCGGGCCATCAATCGCCGCTCCATCTACGAACGTCAGTTGGAGTTGGAAAAACGGCACTCCATTTGGGCGCCGCCCCTCATTGCCCCGGTGAGCCTGCGTTGAGGGGCCGCCAGGCCATAGGCACGGAGGCCAGCCAGCAGGAACCAGCCCGCCACGTTGATGTTTACATCATAGTAGGGCAGATCCGTGGCGTGAATACCGGCCAGCGACAGGAATGCCACCAACCAGCCCCGATCCGTGATGCTGGCTGTGGCCATGCCATGGCGCACCGCCGTCACCAGCACATGGATGGGCACCGCCAGCAGCAACAGGGCCGCGGGCAGCCCGAAGCTGACGGCCAGATCCAGAGGCAAGTTGTGGACATGTCCATTGCCAAGATCGAAGTACGGGTAAAGCATCCCGAAGGCTGCCGCGCCCCAGCCCAGCCAGGGCCGCTCCAGAATCAATTGGTTGGAAAACCCCCACATTTCCAGGCGTGTATCACCCGGAGCACGACCTTGAAAAGACTCCGCTGCAAAGCGCTGCCACAGGGCATCAGGAACCACAAGTCGCGCCAATTCCTGAACACCCAAGAGGTCGACAGGCAGAATCGCCAGCACCACCGGAATCAAGCCGAGCAAGGTCACCGGCAGCAACAAAGCCCAAGACCGTGGCCCCGCCAGCACCAGGGGCACCGCCAGTATGAGGGAGCCCCAGCCGTTGCGGGATGCTGTCAACCACAGGCAAAGGCCTTGTAGCACTGCTAAAATCAAAAGGGCACTCTGCTTCCACCAACGCAAAGGAGGCTCCAGTAGGTGGGCCAACACCAGAGGCCAGGTCAATGCTAACCAGGCTGCAGTGATGTTGGCGTGGCCGAAAATTCCAGAGAGGCGGCCAGCGGGATTGCCGCCAGCATCCATCTGCCAGATGACCAGATCTCCTGCCATAGACCAGGGCCCCTGCCAACCCAAAGTCATTTGCCCCACCCCGGTTATCAGAACCGGAACCGTCCCCGCCACCAGCCAGCCGCTACAACGCCGCCGTGCCGCTGGCGTTTCCAGATAGGCCTGCCACCCCCAGAACCCCCAGAAAAATGGCAACCAGAACAAACCCAGCCAAGCAAAGCCTCCACTTACTGCCTGAGTGGCTCCAACTAATATCAAGCCCGCCACCAGAAGCAGCAACCGGTTCATCCTATCTTTGCAATAGGCCGCGAATCCCTTGCGCCATGTGGCCACCACCAAGCCCACCACCAGAAGCACCCCGCCAAGCAGAACGCTGCTGGCCAGGAAGAAGAGTCCCAACTGCACCACCACCCAGCCCCAGTGCGGCGCATCAGCAGGGCAGTGGTCTTGAAGGCGAGACAGACAAGCTGTCAGCATGATAATGTTGCGGAAACGCTGGAAAACCTCCTCTGCCCCAGCTCCGGCCTTTTGAAAAGCCTTTCTGTGACAGGGGAGGGAGATGCCTCCAGAAGGCACCTCCAGGGTAAGGCCATATAGGCAGGTTCCTGCTGTATATTTATTATGTCTTTGCACTTTCCTTCTGATGAAACCAGCTCGCCCCTCTATGTTTGCCAAAGGCACATCTGACAGTACAAACGAATCCCCCCCCCTGCAACATTTCTTCATAGAAGTAAAGTAAAGTTTACTCTCTTGCTACTCATTCTTTATTTCATATTTAATTTAATTGAACAAAATTTAAAACCAGGATTAACTCACGATGCTTTACAACAGCTTCGTTTTATAGACAAATGGCAATGGCAGTGGGGATATATGTCAACACAACCTCCATTATACCATTGGCTATTTAAGATTATTGTCGATGTATGTAATTTTCTGAATCTTAATTTTAAGTTTGCCGATTCATTTTTTCGGCAATGTCTTGTGATGATTGATATTTTAATTGGTTATCTAATACTGAGAGAATATAAAATCGACCAAAATAATGCTATATTTTCAGTATTTGGATTATTTCTTATTACAGATATTGGTTGGTCATTACAATATAACTACACTCATACTGTATTAGCCATAACCACAATACTTTTTTTCATATTGCAGTTTATTCGTTTATTAAATCGTTCTACTTTAAGAAATTATTATTTTGTTGGTTTGTCAATCGCTTGTGCTGTATTATCTAAGTACAACACAATACTTACTATTGCTGGGATATTACTGGCTTCATTATCTATTAAATCTGCGAGGAGCGTAATTTTTAGATTTAAATTTTTGATTACTTCATCGACAGCCTCTATAATTTTTTTGCCTCACTTCTGGTGGATGTTATCTACAGGGAATCCATTAATAATAATTAGAAAAGTTTTAAAAGTCGAAAATGTTAATGATTCAATCTTACCTGATTCAATCTTACTTATGTTAACGAATTTAAGTAGCATTCTAGCATTGCTTATTGCACAAATTCTTCCTCTTTTAATTTCTTTAATAATTATATTTCGATTAAGATATAATTGGCTAAAAATGATAATCACAGAAGACATGCTTTTAGGCCGTTCATTTGTAATAACGATATTGATACATCTTGTTTTTATGTTAATATCTGATGCAAGAACTATTAGTATTCACTGGTTATTACCTGCTGTTTTATTATTGCCATTAGCTTTACCTTTGGCAGCTTTTAAAATCGGAAAACTTCGTCAATATGCAAAAGGTATATTTATTAGTGCTCTTATTTTCAAAATCATTTGCTTTGTTGTATTAACAATAATAGATTTCTGGAGACTCCACATCATCCTATAATAACACTTGATACCCAATAAGATCTTGGTGACAACCTGATTCTGGGTTGGGCAGCTACGTATGTAAGCCCCTAAAAAGGAATCTATCTGTAAAAGTAGTACTTGGGGGGCGTAGAAAAATCTCCCCCCCTTTTGTAGTTATTAAGAATTGATACGGTAGGGTGGCCTGATAGGGGACCACACAAGCTCTCTTAACAGGCGACCCCCCATAAGAAAACTTATGGGGGGCTGTTTGACCAAGGGTCCGGGCCTGGCGCGTGGTGGGCCTTTTTCCTAAGGCCACATTGAACAGGCACCTACCCCGGTCGTTAGAAAAGCGGCGCCCCCCTTGATGGGCGTCAGAATGTTATGTGGACCCACTTTGAGGCTTTCCAGCGTTTCCTTGTGTCAATGCCTTGCTTTTTGAATTCCTGCTGGTGGTGGTTGTATCGTATTTCACGCTCAAGACCTTCCTGCTCTCGTGACAGCTACAGCAATCAAGGGAGCCTTCTTCCGCAGACCCTCCAAGGTGATCTCCCCTTCTTGAAACATCCGGTACCACTCCCGGCGCAGGCGCAGCACCCGCTCATCTTTATCCAAGTGGAGCCGCTCTAAAACGTACGCTGCCCGCTCCCGCAAGGCATCAGGAACCCTGTTGGAGACCTGGAGATGCAGCGACGGCAAGTGGATCTCGAACCACCCATCCTGGATTGGTAAGGATCAAGGAGCTTATCCGCTGGTGTCTTCCCCTTGCTGGCGTTTATCCAGTGGGCACAATAGCGGTAGTTGCTCCATTCGTAGGCTTGCGACCGGTCTTCATCACAACTGATGAAGTGATCGACGGTCCCATCTGGTATATATATGGCACAGTAGGCGCACAGGTCTCCAAAGCCGTCGGCAAGTTGCGGCTTGAAGTCACGCCAATAGTTTCTGGGACGCTTTGCATCAGGATGGTTGGCAAGCCAGCGGTTGCCTGGAACACGGGCCTTTTCATTGAAGCTGGGTGGCTCAGGTACTGGCGGGACGGGAATCATGACGCACCAGCCTGGTGGCGTTCCACCCAGACCACCCAACGGGGCCAGAAGGGATCATGCCCGGGCAGCACCCGCTGCAGCTCCTGGTGGATGGAATCTCGCTGGGCGACAGCCTCAGCACCGTTCTTCCCTTCTCGGTCCATGAATGCCTTGGCCGCTTCAATAGCCCGCTCCGCCTCCAGCGAACGCGCCTGGAGGAGGCCAAAGGTGTCCGACACCAGCCAGTTGAGGGCATCTCCCTGCTTTGCCCATTGAACTTCCTCCAGACGCACCTGCCCATCACGGATGTCCAGGTGGAAGAGGCGATCCCTGTCTTCATCAAAATGGGGTTCCACGGAGGCAAGGACCAGGGGTGAGTGGGTTGCCGCGAGGATCTGTACCGGTACGGCCTCCTCCCCGTCGGTGGTGAGGCTGTTCATCACCTCCAGAATTGCGGGGACAATGGTTCGCTGCCAACGAGGGTGCAGGTGAGCATCAACCTCGTCGAACAGCAGGATGACCCGCTGCGCACGGTCGCAGCCAAGCTGGGCCGCAGCGCTGACGTGCTTACTCCAGGACCAGACGAGCATGTAGGCCAGGGCCATGATTCGCCGCAGCGCTGATGAGGCATGCACGATCAGCACCTCAGTGTCGTATCTGGTGCGGATGGACGGAACGTCCTGGACATCGTCAACGGTGAGTTGCCGGATCGGACCGATTTCCAATGGCCCTTCCTGAACAGCGAGACGGTCCAGGACGCGGGTCATCCGCTCCCCATTGGCGCCTCCCTCCTTGATCCAGTCGGACCAGTCTTCCAGCAGACCCTTGCAGACTTTCGTTATCCTGGATGTACCCTGAGGCTGAGGGACAACCACTTGGCGACCGTTCCAGACGTCCTCGGGCGAGAAGACGTAGCCGGGGAGGCGGTCCTGAACATCGATATTTCCTTTCCTCTTCCAGTAGTTCCGGGCCGGATCCCAGACAGAAAATCCCCCGTCAACATGGGCATGCACCACAAGCCCAGGGTTTAATGGCCTCCCCGGCCTTCCTGTCCAACTCTCGTCCGGAGGTGAGTACTTGCTTTCATAGCTCTTGCTTCCGGTGACTGCCTCAACAGTGAATCGCAGCTTGGCAGGGCGCCTGGCATCTGTGGGGCGGGCCTGATACCCGGACATCAGGCGAGGATTCAGGTCACGGGGCCACTTTCGGGTCAATGCCCACCAGGCCACTTCCAGCAGGAAGCTCTTGCCCAGTCCGTTGTCCCCAGTGATGAGGTTCAGTCGGGGAGCCAAGTTCAACTCCATCCTGGGGGCTGGACCAACATTCTCCAACTCCAACCGCTTCAGCATCTCGGGCTGCCTCAATGCCTTGTCTATGTAGCCTTAACCTACGTCGTCGCGGGATGTGGTGAGCCACAGGCAAAGGCCGTGGGCCGCCACCAGCAGTAGCGCCAGCAGCCGCTGCCGCCAACCCCGCGGGGGTTGCAGCACACAGGCCAGCAGCAGTGGCCAGGTCAAGACCAGCCAGGCGGCGGTGATGTTGGCGTAGTCAAAGAGTCCGGAGAGGCGGCCCTCGGGATTGCCGCCGGCATCCATGCGCCAGATGATCAGATCCCCTGCCATGGCCCAGGGTCCCTGCCAACCCAGGACCATTTGCCCCAGCCCGGTGATCAGAACGGGCACCGTCCCCGCCACCAGCCAACCGCTGCACCGCCGCCACGCTTCCGGGGTAGCCAGATAGGCCTGCCAGCCCCAGAACCCCCAGAAGAAGGGTAACCAGTTGAACAGGCCCCACCAGGCCAGGTCTTCACTCACCGCCTGGGTGGCTCCAGCCAGCAACAACCCCGCCGCCGCCAGCAGCGCCCGGTTCAGCCCATCGCGCCAATAGTCCGCAAACCCCTTGCGCCATGTGGCTGCCACCAGGCCGGCCACCAGTAGCGCCCCACCCAGTAGAGCGCTGCTGGCCAGGAAGAAAAGCCCCAGTTGCACCGCCACCCAGCCCCGGCGCGGCGCACCGGCAGGACAGTGGCGGTGAAACCAGGACAGAAAACCCATCGGCAAAGACCGGAACACTGTGGTGGTTGTACGGGAGCGGCTCCTGGCCTGCTAAACTGGCGCCGTTTCTGGTGGCGGCCATGCCATTCATCTCAAGGGTTTCCCGGGTAGTCCGCGCCAATGCCAACGCCCTGGTGAGCAGCATGGAGGATCCCGCCAGGATCCTGGATCAGGCATTGATGGACATGCAAGGCGAGTTGGTCAAGCTCCGTCAGGCTGTCGCCATGGCGGTGGCCAGCCAGAAACCCATTGAGACACAACTCCGGCAAGCCCGCCACCAGGCCGACCATTGGTATGATCGCGCTTACACGGTCCTGCAACAGGGAAACGAAGGCTTGGCTCGCGAAGCCCTGGCGCGATGCAAGCCCTACGAAGAGACGACCCAGACACTTGCCAGGCAGCGGGAATCTCAAGCAACTCAGATAGAGGATCTCAAGCGTAACCTGCTGACACTGGAGGGCAGGATTGCCCAGGCCCAGGCCAGGAGGGGCGCCCTCAAGGCCCGTATCCAGGCGGTTCAAGCTCAGAAACATCTGACGTGGGACAGCGGCGCCGATTCAGCCATGGAGGCCTTTGAGCCCATGGAAGAAAAGGTGGAGGCCGTGGAGGCGGGAGCTGCCACGGTTGCCCAGCCGGTCCCTGCCCTCTCGGGAGACTGGGAAAGCGTGGATCTGGAAGCCCGCTTTCAGGAGTTGAAGGCCCGCTTGCACAGCGGCAAATAGCCGGGGAAGAGCAGGGAGAACCCTGACGCCCCATGGAGCGGGGGTGTTGGATGGGCTAGGTTTGGGCAGCGTCATGCCCAAGCGCCGTCGCCGCTGGGCTGTAGGAATTTGAGCCCCGCTTCAGGGACAGTGCTCCTGGGTGCTCTGCAGCAGGCTGCAGAGTTCACGCTTCCCCTCCATCTGCCCGCCCATGGGCGGGGACGGGGCTTCCCGCCTGCGCTGGCGGCACTGCTTCAGCAACCACTGGGTCACCTGGATCTGCCGGAGTTGCCCAGCCTGGGGGGGCCGCTGCTGCCCCATGGGGCAGTGGCTGAGGCCCAGCGGTCCACGGCAGAGCTTTGGGGAAGCCGACGCTGCTGGTTTGGCGTCAACGGCTCCACCGGGCTGCTTCAGGCTGCCCTGCTGGGCGCCCTGCGTCCGGGTCAGCGGCTGCTCTGCCCCCGCAACCTGCACCGCTCCGTGCTCCATGGGGCGGTGCTGGCCGGTCTTGAGCCGGTCTACTACGCCCTCCCCTTTTCCGAGCGCTGGGGGCTGTCCCGGCCCGTGGACGTGGGCTGGTTTCAACGGGTGCTGGCGGCGGCGGCCCGGGACTGTCCGGTGGACCTGGCGCTGCTGGTGAATCCCACCTATCAGGGGCTGAGCGCTCCCCTGACGCCCCTGGTGCGGCTTTGCCACAGTCAGGGCCTGCCGGTGTTGGTGGACGAGGCCCACGGCAGCCACTTCCGCGCCCATGCCGCCTTGCCCCGGGACGCCCTGGCGGCCGGCGCCGACCTGGTGGTTCATTCCACCCATAAATCCCTGCCGGGGCTCACCCAGACCGCGGTGCTCCACAGTTGCGGCGGGCGCATCTCCGGGGAGGATCTGGAGCAGGGCTTGCTGCTACTTCAAACCAGTAGCCCCTCGGCGCTGTTGCTGGCCGCTACGGAGTTGGTGGCGGCGTGGCCCCATCAACAACCCCAGGCCAGCCATCTCCTCGGCCGGGCCATGGACCGTTGGGGCCGTTGGCGACGGCAATTGACCGGCATGGGCTGGCGGGTCAGTCCATGCGACGACCCGCTGCGGTTACGACTCTGCACCGCGCCGTGGGGACCCAGTGGCCTGGCGCTGGATGAGCGCCTGCTGCGGCTCGGCATTGCGGGGGAGTTGCCGGAGCCGGCCGGGTTCACCTTCTACCTGGGTTTCCAGCCGCCCCGTCAGGCCCTGGGCCGCCTCCGGAACGCCTTGGCCCAACTGCACGGGTCATCGTTGAATCCGCCGGAATTGACGGGAACCCTCCGGCCTGCCCCCACCCCGCTGCTGGCCCGCGCTGCCGTGCCGCCCCGCAGCGCCTGGTTCGGCCCCACCAGACGTCTCCCCCTCAAGCAGGCGGTGGGGCGCGTGGCGGCAGAGGCCATCACCCCTTACCCACCGGGTATCCCCCTGCTGCTGCCGGGGGAACGCCTTGACGAAGAACGTTGCGCCTGGTTGCTCCACAGCCGGCATCTTTGGCAACATCCGGGTGGAGTGCTTGATACGGTGAAGGTTCTGAGGTGATGGTTCAGGAGGCTCGCCCCCATGCCCATTGCAGCGGGTGGTCCAGCCTCCGGCAAACACCACCCCGAGAACCGGTTTCAATGGGACTTTGTGACCCCTGGCATCCCTGACGGCGCTTTTGCCGACGCCCCCGGCTTTGCGCCAACCCCCATGGAGTTGCGGGTCATGCTGCTGGCCCATTTACGGCCTCAGCCCGACTCCCTGGTGTGGGACGTGGGGGGCGGTACAGGGGCTTTGGCCCTGGAAATTGCCCGGCTGCTGCCCCATGGCGCGGTGCTTGCCCTGGAGCGGGATCCGGATGCCTTGCATCTTCTGGCCCGCAACCGACAACACTTACAGGTGAACAACTTGACAATCGTTCCCGGTAGTGCGCCGGACGATCTGGATCAACTGGATGGCGAGCCGGACCGGGTTCTGCTGGAGGTATCCCGCCCGGATCAGGCGATCCTGGATGCGGTGTGGCCCTGCCTGCGCCCCCAGGGGCGGCTGGTGATCAGCACCAGCAACCTGGCTGGCCTGGTGGATGCCACCAATGCCCTGCGGCGCCTCCATGCCGCCGACTTGCAGGTGGTGCAGGCAACGGTGCATCGCTTGCAGCAGCGGGGCCGTGACGTGCGCCTGGCGGCGGCGGAGCCCCTGTTCATCATTGCCGCCGAGCGGCCCGGGACTCCATGAGATGGGGATCTCCACGGCTGTTCAGCGGCCTGGTGGTCGCTGCCCTGGGGGTGCTGCTCATCAGCCTGGGGGGCTGGTGGTTCACCCTGCTGGTGGCGTTCATCATCCACCTGGGCCTGATGGAGTTTTTCCGGTTGGCCCGCAGCAAGGGGATGCGCCCCGCCAGCAAAACAACCTTGGCGGCCTGCCATGTGCTGCTTGTTGTCCTCAGCTTCCATGCCACCAACTACCCCTTGAACTCCCAATGGTCCCTGGTGGCCGATGCGGTGGTGCCCCTGACCAGTCTGGTGATTTGCGGCTGGCTGTTGTTGCAGCCACGGACGGGCTCCATCGCCGATGTGGCGGCATCGATTTTCGGGTTCTATTACCTGGGCGTGTTGCCCAGCCATTGGCTGCGACTGCGGGCCATTGGCGAGATTGCTCCCCTCCATGTGGAGCGCTGGACCATGCCCGTCACGGGCCTGGGCGCCGGTCTGGCCCTGACGCTGTTCACCGCCGCCATGATCCTGGCGGTGGACATCACCGCCTATGTGTGTGGACGATGCTTTGGTCAGCGGCCGTTGATCCGGGTCAGCCCCGGAAAAACCGTTGAAGGGACCATCAGCGGTTTTGCGGCTGCCGCCCTGGTGGGCGCCGGCGGCGCCGTGCTCCTGGGTTGGCCCCTGGCGCCGTGGAGCGGCTTGATGCTGGGTCTCCTGGCGGCCCTCTCCGCCTTGGTGGGGGACCTGGTGGAGTCCATGCTGAAGCGGGATGCCGGGGTGAAGGATTCCGGCCGCCTCATCCCCGGCCATGGCGGCGTTCTGGACCGGTTCGACAGTTATCTGCTGACGCCCGCCGTGGTGTTGTACTTCGTGCTGCTGGTGCTCCCCCTGTTCTCCCGGTGAGTCCCCTCTCTGTCCACGGGCAAGGGGGATTCACCCCTTTGCGGGCATGGGCCGCCCCATAGCCTGCTCCGTGCGACAGAGGCGCCACCAACGGAAGCAGAGTTGCTCCCGCAGCCACCAGAGCTGTTCCTGTCGGGCCTGGGCCGTGGGCGCGGCCCCCGCAGGCAGGCAGCCTAACCAGGGCAAGCCCAACTCCACAGCAGGGTCGAAGTGGGGAGCATGGGGCTCACCGTGGCCGGCCACGCCCAACAGGGGAATCCCCCCCTGCCGCGCCATGGCCCCATAGGCGCGAGCCTGCCCTTCCCAGCCTGCCTGGGGCGCCGCAACCAGCAACAAGGGGCGGCGGAATGCGGCCAGGGCGGCGCTCCAGTCGGCCCCAGGGCCATGGGGCGCCGCCGATTCCGTGGCCAGCAGCAGCCAGGAGCCATGGTCTGGGGACGGCGCCGCCGGCGTGTCCGACGCCAACGCCGCCAACACCCGGAAGGGATCGGCATCTGTTTCGGGTCTGAAGGGAGGCCGCCCCCCCAGCACCATGGTCATGTCCTCGGCTACGGCCTGGGGGTCCACCCCGTGGAGGGGACAGACCACACCGGCGATTACCCCCAGTCGTGACGCTGTTGTGCCTTTGAATGCCCCGGACCGGGCTTCAGCTTCTAGCATCACGATCAAGAGGTTCCAGCGACTGCCAGTGACCAGTCTGACAGCCAAGCCCCAGCACCATGACCTGCCCAGGGAGCGCCAAGATCATGGTCGCTTGCGCCTGTTCAGCGGCAGCGCCAATCCCCATCTCACCCGGGAGATTGCCGCCTATCTGGGCATTCCCGACAGTGTGGTGGTGCGCAAGAGCTTTGCCGACGGGGAACTCTACGTCCAGATTCAGGAGTCCATCCGCGGCTGTGACGTGTTTCTGGTGCAGCCCACCTGTGCGCCGGTGAACGACCACCTGATGGAGCTTCTGATCATGGTGGATGCCTGCCGCCGGGCCTCGGCGCGCCAGATCACCGCAGTGATGCCTTACTACGGCTACGCCCGCGCCGACCGCAAAACCGCGGGGCGGGAGTCCATCACCGCCAAGCTGGTGGCCAATCTGCTGGTGCAGGCGGGTGTCAGTCGGGTGCTGGCGGTGGATCTGCACTCGGCGCAGATCCAGGGCTACTTCGATATCCCCTGTGACCACATCTATGGCGCTTCCGTGCTGGTGGACTATCTCAACACGCGCCAGTGGAAGGATTACGTGGTGGTATCACCGGACGTGGGGGGCGTGGCCAGGGCCAGAACCTTTGCCAAGCGTTTCAACGACGCGCCCCTGGCCATCATCGACAAGCGTCGCGCCTCCCACAACGTGGCGGAAAGCCTCACGGTGATTGGCGACGTGGCAGGTCGCACGGCCATCCTTGTGGACGACATGATCGATACCGGCGGCACCATTCACCAAGGCGCCCGCCTCCTCAAGGCCCAGGGCGCCAGGACTGTCATCGCCTGCGTCACCCACCCGGTCTTTTCCCCTCCCGCTCTGGAGCGCTTGCAGGAACCGGGTCTGTTTGAGGAGGTGGTGGTCACCAACAGCATCCCGATCCGGCCGGAACAGCGCTTTTCCCAGTTGACGGTGCTCTCCATTGCCAACGTGATGGGTGAGGCCATCTGGCGCATCCATGAAGAGAGCTCCGTCAGCTCCATGTTTCGCTAGGGGGCCATGCCACCGGTTTCATGGGCGGGACCGGTGAAGCTGGCTGGCAGCCAGAAGCAGCAGGGCCATGATGCCGTAGGCGTAAGCCCATTCAGCCCCCACTCCCCAGCCCACGTTCAGGGCCGTATCGCCGGGGGTGAAGCGCCAGGCATGAATCACCCCGAACCAGGCCAACACCCCTGAAATCGCCGCCACCCCTGCCGCGGCCAGGAATCGGTGCTCAATCACGTAGACCAGCAGACTGGTGAGCAACATGGCGGTGATGATGCCCCCTTGCTCAAGGGAAAACAGACCTCCAGCTCCAGCCAACCCCACCTGCTGCAACCCCTCCAGCAGCCCGTCCCCAAAGGGTTGGCCCTGGATGCCGGCTCCCGCCTTGACGCCGGCTTTGAGGAGAAAGGCGCCCCAGCTTGCCAGGCCCACCATGATCCCCAATACCACTGCGGGAGCATGGTTGGCGGGGGTGACCTGAAGGCTCTGGGCCGTGATCACGATGCCCACGTAGACAATAATGGCCACCCCCACCTGGACTGGCACCGCCAGGCTGATGAGGGCAAAGAGCCCCAAGAAGCAGCTCAAGCCAACCGCCAGGCCGCTCAGCCAGGAGTAGCCCAACCTGGCCCCGAGGGCTTTCCAGCTTGGATGGCCAATGTAGATCGTGGTGGGGAAGCAGGACCCCAGCACTGCGGCCACCATCGTTCCAGCCCCGTTGATGAGCAGGGAGTTGCGCACGGGGTAGTTGTCACCGGCGGCGGCGGCGCTCTCCACGTTTTGCATGGACCCCAGCACGTTGAACAGGCCCATGGGAAGGATCACCCCCATCCAGCGCAGCAACTCCGACCGGGCTTGCCACAACGCCCCCAACTGAAGCCGGGGCAGTTGCAGGCCAAGACCGTCCCGCGCCTGCTGCCACCGCAGCGGGTCATCATCCACCAACCCCATGGACCAGGCCAGCGCCAACCCCAGCAGCACCGCCAACAGACCACCGGGCAGGGGCAGGCGCACCCGCCCGAAATAGGTGATCAGCACCACCGTCATCACCGTCAATCCCAGCACCGGCTTTTCATAGACCTGCAGCAGAAAGCCCAGACCAAGAAAGCCCATGGCAATCCCCGCCAGACTGGCCAGCAGGGCCGAACGGGGCAGCCATCGCTGCAACGGCGCCACCAGGAACGCTCCCGCCACTTCCAACAGTCCCGAGCCCAGACAGGCCATGATCCCTGCCCGCCAGGCCAGTTGGGCCGCATCCGCCTCGGCCATCCCTTCTCCCATGGCCACCGCCTTCACCGGCAGCATCACCAGAAACACGTAGGCCAGGAGGCTGATGGTGTTGACCCCGTAGGGCAGGGCTGTGCGGTGGTAGGAACCATCCTGCCGGCCCAGCCGCCATGCCTGCAGGGCATAGGCAACGTTGCCCCCCAGAACGCTGACGCCAACGGCCGGCAGGATGGTTCCGGCGATCAATTCATCGGGAAACCCCAGTACGCCACGGCACAGACCGATTGCCAGCAGGATGGTGATGAAGCTGTCGAGACCGAGGCCGAGGAAACCGTCAACATCGCCCCGCAGAAACCAGCGCGGGGAGGAAGCGGAGACTGTGGTCATGTCGGCAATGCCTGTGGACGGCCGTCGGGATGGCCGCCCGTTACGGCCCCACCATAATGGCCCGCTCCACATCCGACCGGCTCAGGCTGTAGGGAAAGCTCCGCTGGGTCGTTCCGCCGCTGTGGCCGGTCCAGCGCACGCTCATGTCCTCCACGCACAACTCCACGTCCGCGCTCCAGGAGGGTTGCCGTAGGCGCCACAGACAGATGTTGTCTTTATCCCGTTGGCAGCCCATCTGCTCCAGCCAGCCCTCCAGGGCGGGCAGGGCATGGTGATAGAGGGGAGTATCCGGATTGGGGAGTTGTCTGGACACGGGGCTTCAGGACTGTTGCAGGACCAGGATGCCCACCAGACCGGCACAGAAGAGCAACGTGCAGGTCAGCAGCATCAACGCCAACCATTCTCCCCCGGACAGGGGACGTTCGGGGGAGACGGGATGCTCCTGCAGGCTCTGAATGGCGGCAGGCGCAGCGGCCGTGGGGAAATGCTGCCGTAGCCGGGCGTCATGCCGCTGCCGGGCCGCCGGGTCCTGCAACGTGGCGTAGGCCGCTTTGATCATGAGAAACCGTTCACTGGCCACGGCCGCCGGCAACGTGGTGGTGTCGGGGTGGTGCTGCTTGCAAAGACGCAAAAAGGCTTGGCGCAACATGGCCTGATCCGCATGGCGCGGCACCTGCAGCACTCGGTAGTAGTCCAGAAGCCGGATTGATCAAAGCTTCTCCCAGTCTATCGAAGCAGCCGCCTCATCCAGCCCAGGCGGTCGCCGTAGGGGGGATAAAGGAACGTCAAAAGTATGGGTCGGCCTGACCTGAGCGCCAGCCCATCAGTCGGCTGCCTGGAGCACGGCGGCCACGGCTTCGTGACCGTGTTGCCGGGCAAGGTGCAGGGATGTTTTGCCCCCGTTGTTGGCGGCGTTCACGTCCGCGCCAGCTTCAAGGAGAACCTGGCCGCCTCCACCTGGCCCTGCAATGCTGCGTCGTGTAACGGCGTGTCCCCCACATGATCCTGAAGGTTGACGGGCGAGCCGGCCGCAACGAGCAGCTTGATCACCTCCGGCAGACCGGCATAAGGCCGCCATCTGTATCGGGGGGATTGCCTGCATGGTTTCTGGCCTGAACATCGGCCCCCGCTTCGACGAGTAGCCTGGCCATATCCCCATGGCCGGCATGGATGCCAGGTGCAAGGGGGAGTTATCGGAGTCATCTTCAGCATCAACATTTGCTCCATGCTTGAGCAAAAGCTTGACCGTTTCAATATGATTTACAGATGCCGCCTTATGGAGTGGTGTACCATATACGCCGAATCCAAATGTGGTTGCTGGACGGACTTCAACATCAATATTTGCTCCGGCATTGATGAGAGCTTCGGCAATATTGACGGACATCGTTTCACGTTCAGGCATCCCTGCAACCATCAGGAGCGGTGTATCACCAAGTGCAGATAGTAATACATTGGGGCATTGACATCGGCTCCAGCCTGAATCAGCAGCTTGGCAACCTCTTCATTCAGGTTCTCCCATAGCGCCAGGGTCAGGGCGGTGTGGAGATCCCGGTGAGTCCGGAAATCCAGATAACCATTGATATCCTTGCCAGCTTCAACGAGGAGTTGAACAATTTCTACCTGACCCGCCAAGGCCGCCACATGTAACGGGTTGCTGTTGCAAAACTCAATACCAAGACTTGGGTGATGTCCTCCCCAACGTGTGGTTGAATCAACTTTTGCTCCAGCCTGGATCAGAAGCCTGATCACCTCCATGTGTGCTTCACTTGCACGAGCAGGTTCAAGATAGATCTCGACGACACTATGGAACGTCTGAATTGGCCTGCAAAAGCGTGCCATACAGGATTGGGCAAGGCCATAGGCGGGCTACGCCAGTCAGCACTGGACGAAGCTGGTCAAAAACGGTAAGGAAACAGGCTCAATCCTTGAGCTTGTGTCTGATTGACGGTAACCAGACATAGGAATCCCATGGGACTCACACCACACCAGCCTCCCCACGCAGTACGTTGGCAAATCCAAGCGGCAGCGCCAGCCGATTCTCGTTCTCCCCAGGCCTCGCCCTGAGCACGGCGTCCGCAGCCGCCAGCCTTCGGGGCGCCTGCGGACAGCCGCTCCAGTGGAGATGCAGCCAGCTTGCATGGGGAGCCTGCCGTGGGCCAGGCCCTCCCTATGGCGCTCTTCCTGTCTCCGCCTTACAAGGACTTCAAGGATTCAGGAGTACCGCCGGCAGCACCGATGACCGCCAACCGCTTGCGGCATTGCCTGCTGCGCTACACGGGAAGGTCTTCCTGAAGGGGCTCCCTCACACTGGCCAAAAGCGGGGCCTGACGAGAGAGGGGCGGCGCCCCTCAGATGGATCATCAGAAGAGGAGGGAGAAGCGCAGCCCCAGAGAATGATCCACAGGGGATGTTGCGGAGTTGCTTTCTTCCCGCTCCCCCTCCAGGGCGATTTCCCAAGGTTCCGTCCGTCCCTGCCGGGAGTAGGGCGCCAGGGACCAGCGGAGGGAGGTGGTGCTGGTGGTGGGGGAGAGGGCCACTGCCACCCCTGGGGTCATGGTGAGGCGGTCGTTGTGGGCGGGGAAGCCGTAAGCGAACTGCGCCTCGAACTGCTGCCCCCCGCTGCTGGCGTCGTCCAACCCCTCCATGCCGGCGGGATTGAGGAGGGCATTCATGCCCGATGCGGGTGCGCCTATGGTGTGACCCAGGGCGAGGGAGGGTCCCCGATTGGTGGGGGAGGGGTCCCAGGCGAAGGAGAGGGCCAAGCTCTGCTCCCGGAACTCCTCCTCCATATGAGTCACCAGAGAGCGGCCCTTGACTTGGGCGCTGATACCCCGTTGTGGATCGTTCCATGCCAGAGCTGCCCCCACTTCCAGCCCGAAGCCTGATTCTGCATCACCCCCGTCATGGCGGATACCCACTTCCAGCGAGGGGAGCAGCGCCGCACCGTTGGCCAGGGGAACAGGGCGGCCCGCCTCCAACCCCACCCGCAGCCGGGAGACGCTGCCCTCACTGGAGGAGAGGGCATCCACCTGCTCGGTGGTGGTCCTCTGGCTCAGCAGGTCGATGGTGGTGGTGAGGCTCAG
>NZ_JENA01000003.1 GCF_000586015.1 Candidatus Synechococcus spongiarum SH4
CTGCCCCTTGGCGAAATGCTCTTCCACCTCCAGCACATCGGTCCGTTGCAGGTTGCGGATCTCCGTCGCGAAACGGTCCAGCGTTGCCCCCACCAGGGCCATGGTCTGCACGTACTCGGCATGGCGATCACGGCTGATCACCTGGGTGCTGACCGTGTCCGGCGTGAGGCCAAGCCGGGTGCAGGCCAGTACTTCCACACGGGGGTCGATGTTGGCGTAGGCGCCCATGGCCCCGCTGATTTGCCCCACGGCCACCACCTTTTCCAGCCGGGTCAGGCGCTCCTGGTGACGCTGCACCTCCGCCAGCCAGCCGGCCAGCTTGAATCCCAGGGTGATGGGTTCCCCGTGGATGCCGTGGGAACGACCGACCATGGTCGTGTGTTTGTGGCGCTGCGCCTGTTGGCGGACGGCAGCCTCCAGCTTGCCGAGTTCTTGTTGCAGCAGGGCCACCGCCGCCTTCATTTGCAGCGCCAGGGCGGTGTCCAGCACATCGCTGCTGGTCATGCCCAGGTGGATGTAGCGCCCGGCGTTGCCCACCTGCTCATTCACGTTGGTGAGAAACGCAATGACGTCGTGGCGCACCTGGGCTTCAATCTGGAGGATCCGCTCCACCTGGAAGCCGGCCCTGGCCCGGATCTCCCCCATGGCCTCGGGGGGAATCCGCCCCAGTTGGCAATTGGCCTCACAAGCAGCCAGTTCCACCTCCAGCCAACGCCGGTAGCGGGCTTCATCGCTCCAGACGGCTGCCATCTCCGGGAGGGTGTAGCGTTCAATCACGATCCGGCCACAACACAGTGGATCACCCTACCGACCCACCGAGGGGAGGCCACCGGGGCGGATTCAGGATTGCGGTCACAACACATTGGCCATGGGACAAGGACGCATGCGGCTGGACCAGCTTTTGGTGGAGCGGGGCCTGGCCCCCAGCCGCCAGCAGGCCCAGCGCTGGATCCGGGCGGGCCGGGTGCGCAGCGGCGCCCGGATTCTGGATAAACCCGGCCAGGCCACCAGTTGTCAGATTGCCTTGCAGGTGCAACAGCAGGCCCGGTTTGTCTCCCGCGGGGGCGAGAAGTTGCTGGGGGCCATCCATGGGTTTGGATTGCGGGTGGCTGGGCGCATAGCCCTGGACGCCGGCATCTCCACCGGCGGCTTCACGGATTGCCTGCTGCAACAGGGTTGCCGACGCATCTACGGGGTGGACGTGGGTTATGGGCAGGTGGCGTGGCGTCTACGTCAGGATTCCCGCTTGCTGCTCAAGGAACGTTGCAATCTGCGTTACCTCACCCCCACCGTGCTGTATGGACCGGATGCCGTCTGGGCTGATCTGGCGGTGGCGGATCTTTCCTTCATTTCCCTGGGCCTGGTTCTACCAACGCTGAAGGCCCTGCTGAAACCACCCCAGGAGGCGGTTGTGCTGGTCAAGCCCCAGTTCGAAGTGGGGCGGGCGTTGGTGGGCCGTGGCGGAGTGGTGCGGGATGCCCAAGCCCAGGCCAGCGCCATCAAGGCTGTTCAGGCCAAAGCCCACCACCTCAACTGGTGTGCGGTGGGGTTGGCGCCCTCACCCATCAAAGGGGCCGCCGGCAACCAGGAGTACTGGCTTCACTGGTGCCCCCCCATCAGCGCAAGGGACGAGACACCGTTGAGCCCGGGCAGGTGGAGGCTACGGTTCAGGCCGCCCTGGACAAAGACAAACACAATGAACCCGCTACCGGACAGAGGGCTGGCGGGGTTTGAACCAAGTGTGGCTCCCTAGAGGGCGGTGCTATCCCGGTCACCGGTGCGAATGCGCAACACACTCTCCACCGGTGAGATGAACACCTTGCCGTCGCCAATCTCACCGGTGCGGGCGGCATTTTGAATGGCATCCACCACTGTTTCCAGCTTGTCGTCGTTCACCACCACTTCCAACTTGAGTTTCTGGAGAAACTCAACGGTGAACTCGGAGCCGCGGTAGCGCTCCACCTGACCTTTCTGACGACCAAAACCGCGCACTTCGGTTACCGTCATGCCCACAATGCCGGCATTGACCAGAGCAACCTTCACATCATCCAGCTTGAAAGGGCGGATAATTGCTTCAACCTTCTTCATGACACCAGAAATACAAAAGTGTGCAGCAAGGGGAGGGAACCGGTGACCTGTGCCTAGGCCTGGGGCGGCGCACTGGAGCAGACCACGCCAGCAGCGGAGCAATCGGCAAGAAATGCGGGCAAGGTGTCAGGTTCAAGCTCAACGCATCCAGCAGCCAGAGAGTCCCAGTGGCAATTTTCAAAGTGCAACTGGAGCCACAACATTCCTAGAGCGCTATGGACGGAAATTCGCTGAGCCGGAAGGGAGGAAATCCCAGCAGGGGCTAAAGATGCTGAAGATAAGGGAGAAGCCACACCAGCCGCCGGGCTCAGGAACAAATCCATTGAGGAAAATGTTGATTCCCTTGCCATTAGGGGAGTGTGGCTTCCGGTTTTCAGTAGCGACAGCTACGGAATTAACAATTAATGCTTCAGCGCTTCGGCGACGCGGGTCTCGTAGACCGCTCCCCGATAGCTGACGCGCACAGGCTGTTCCGACAAAGCATCGGCCTCGTGGCGAGGAGCCTTGTTGAAGTGGACGCCACGGTAAACGTGCTCCACCGGTTGATCACTGAGATCAGGGCGCTGGGTGGTGTCATAATCAACACCACGGTACTTGAGTTGGACCATGAGAGAAACCTCCACAGAACGGGAACTGCCAACCAGCCATGGACTGGAAACTGGCGAAATCCGCTTTGTTCGAGAGGCGCGTTGCTTCACCGTCGCGGTTTGGCTACTTCCAGCGCACCTGAAGCCGGAGCCACCGATGCGCCCAACGTTTTGTCCTCACTCGCACATATAGGCCTTCTGCACTGTTCATGACAAGCACTTCAGGGATCTGTTGACAAATCTTTAGAAAAAATTCAGGGCTGGGAGGGACTTGATCCCCTGTAGCGTGAAGGCCATCGCCCTTCCTGGACCATCCATCAACCCCAACCCGGCATGACAGAGCGCCAAACCACCACACCCCGCTACGGGGAGCGGGCCATTGCCGCTGCTGAACTGATCTGCTTCGATAATCCCAACCCTGGCCGCCCCTACCGCATCGCCATTGAGTTGCCGGACTTCACATGCAAGTGCCCCTTCTCCGGCTATCCCGACTTTGCCGTGTTGCGCCTTCATTACCAGCCTGGTCCCAAGGTTCTGGAGCTCAAGGCCCTCAAGCTCTACATCAACAGTTGGCGGGACCACTGCATTTCCCATGAGGAAGTGGCCAACCGGATTCTGGATGACTGCGTCTCGGCCTGCTCACCCCGCTGGATGGAGCTGGTGGCCGATTTTTCCCCCCGGGGCAACGTGCATACGGTGATCACGGTTCACCATGGCCAGCCTCAGTGAGCTTCTTCAGCGAGGGAGTCCAGCAGGCGAGGCAGCGCCTCGCCAAAACCCACCACATCCCGGTTGCTGATGCCCGCCACATGGAGCTTGCCTTGGTCGGCAACGGCCCACAGCTTGCGGCTGGCCAACACACTCAGACCCCCACCCAGCAGGGCCACGGCAAACCCTGTGTACACCAGAGGAACGCCAGGATCCCGCTTGATCAGCAGGCCACTGGCGGGCAGCACATGGGTGATGCGAACGGGCAGTCCATCCACGTCCAGCGGAGGACCGTCAACCCGCAGCGCCCCCATTTTCTCCCCGTTGCCGTCGTACACCAGCACAGGTCCCTGCTCACTGGCAACGGTGAGCAGTACAGGGTGGGATCCATCCGGGCGGGTTGGCAGGGCCAAGCCCCAAACCTGTTCCCCCAGGCTGGGCAAAGGCTGGAGCGGAAACTGCAACTGGGGGCTCCGACCCAGTTGCACCGTCAGCGCCGCCACCCGCCAATCAGCCTGATACACCGTCACCCCACCCATGCGGGCAGGATGATTGACGCTAACGTCCACATGTCGGGCAGTGGCCAGGGCAGGGGAGGAGAACAGCAGTTGAGAGTGGAACTGCCGAGCCTGCCCCCGTGCGTCGCGATCCACGGAAAAATCCTGCAGCCGGATTGACAGTCGGGTTTCCCCTTGGCGGTCCACCAGGTCCAGACTCCGGCCCGGCGCCAGGAAGCGCTCCAGCCGTTGCCCCCCCAATGCGCCCCAGGCGGCGCCGGTCATCAGCACAATCAAACCCACATGAACCAGCAGAGGACCGCTCCGGCCGGCGATCACCCCTTGCCTGGCCGCCAGGCGCCCTGTCTTCTGTTGCACCTTCCAGCCCCGCCGTCGCAGGAGTTGAGCCAAGTGCTGGAGGCTTTGGGGACCTGCCTCCCGTGTAATGCCGATGCTGTACTTGCTCAGTTGATGGGGGTGCTGGTGGTCCATCCACTGCAATCCTGATCGCAGGGCAGGCCATTGACGGCGGATGCTGCACGTGGTCAAGGAGGCGGCCAGCAGCGCCAGTAATGCAAGAAACCACCCGCTGGAATAGACGTGATCCAGTTGTAGAGCCAGAATGGGGCCGGCGGTCAGTAGCCCCAGCCATGGCTGGGCGTCGTAGTGGTCGTGATAGGCGCCAGCGGGCTCGTTCTGGGGCAGGGCTGTGCCCAGAGCACTTGCCAGGGCAATGAGCAGCAGCAGACCAATGGCCAGCCGCAGGTCCCCCAGCAGGGCAAGCAGCCGCTGGCCGGAGCGGAAGATCTGTGCAGCATCGGACGCCATGGCTTAAGAGAGCACGGGAAGCTGCGAAAGCAGAAGGATGCTGCCAACCGACACCAGGACGGCGCCGCTGAGACGGGGAATCCACTGGGTCCAGGAGCGGAGCGCCAGCAGCCGGGGCAGGGACGCGGCTGCGGTTCCCACCAGAAGAAGGGGCAACACTTGTCCCACGCCAAAGCCGGCCAGCAGCAAGGCGCCCAGCAGGGGGCGACCGGCGCTGCCAATCCAGGCCAGGAGCACCGCCAGGACAGGTGTGGTGCAGGGAGAGGCCGCCAGTCCAAAGGCCAGACCAGCCGCCATGGGGGCAAGGGCCGGCGGCATGCGGCGGTGGAGCCATTGCCCTGGCGGCCCTGCCGGCCAGGCCATGGGCAGCAATCCCAGGAGGTTGAGGCCCATGGCCAATGCCAGAGCAGCCACCAGGGCCACCACCAGGGCAGGGACCTGGCCATAGATCCGCCCCATCAAGGAACTGAGAAGACCCAGGCCCGTCAGGGTGGCAACAATGCCCGCTGCAAACGCACTGCTGCGCTGCCAGGGGTGTAACCGGCCGGGACTGGTTCCCGCCAAAAACGCCATGGTGACGGGCAGCAGGGACAGGGAGCAGGGACCCAGGGATGTGAGTAGACCCAGTAAGGTGACCACAGCCAGGCTGGCGGGCCATGGGGCCGTGAGGCTTTGGTTCAGTAGATGCTCTCCCCAACGGGAAGCACCAGCCAGATCAAAACCCACCACAGTGGCGAGCGGAGGCAAGAACCTAATCATGGTGATCTTGCTGAAGAGCCTAGCTTTTTTCCGTGTGTTCCAGATTGGCGCGGATGAGGAGCCCCGCTGTGACCAGACAACTCAGCACGGCGCTTCCCCCGTAGCTGAACAGGGGAAAGGGGAGACCTGTGGCGGGCATCACCCCTGTGGCGACGGCCATGTTGAGAATGGCCTGGCCCACCAGGAGGATGGTGGCTCCACTGGCAACAAGTCGGGACTTCCGGTCCAGGCTGCCGTGGGCAACCCGTAGGCCTAGAAAGGCAAACACCAGCAGAAAGCAGAGCAGGAGCATGCAGCCGATGAAGCCCAACTCTTCGGCGTAGATCGCAAAGATGAAATCCGTGGTGTGGAAAGGGAGATGGTGGAGCTTTTGGCTGGACAGCGCAAAGCCGGCACCGCTCATACCCCCTGATCCAATGGCCAGGATGCTCTGGATCAGTTGATAGCCGCTGCCCGTCGGGTCCGACCACGGGTTCAGGAAGGCAAGGATCCGCTGAAACTGATAGGCATTCACCACGAGACTTGTGACCCCTGCCCCCAAACCCAAGCCGGCGATCCCCATGAGCAGGACCATGGGGAGGCCGGCGGTAAAGGCCATAAGCCAGAGCAGCAACCCCAGCAAGGTTGCCGTGCTCAGGTTGGGTTGCCTCAGAATCAAACCCAGGACCACCGTAAAAACACCAGCCCAGAAGATCTGCTGAACCATCCGGTGGCGATGCCAATTGGAGAACAGGACAGCGGCCTGGAGAATGACCAGGGGCTTGATCAACTCCGAAGGTTGTATCTGCACGGGCCCAATCAGGAGCCAGCGGGATGCGCCGTTGATGGTCACCCCGAAGAAGACGGTCAGCACCAGCAGCGCCAGGCCAGCCAGCATGCCGACGGCGCTCAGTCGCAGCCACTGGCGCAGGGGCCAGCGGACAATGATCAGGAGCAGGCACCAGCCCATCAGCAGCCAGAGCGTCTGGCGCTTGACGTAATACAAACTGTCGCCAAGCTCCTGCTGTGCAGACCACCAACTGGCGGATGCAAGGATGAGGAGTCCCACAACGCTCCAGAGGGCAGTCAGCAGAAGGAGCAGACGGGCGTCCGCAGGCCAGGCATGGCCCTGGGAGTTGGGCTTTGGTTTGGTCATGGCTGCCCCGTCTCCAAATCCCCAGGCACAGAAAAAGCCTGGCAAAACCAGGCTTTGATTGGAAGTGACTTGTGGGGGTGGACTAACTAAAGGCCAACGTTGTCCTGCTGGCGACCTGCGCAAAGCTCAACCTTGAGGATTTTCCCCCCCTGTTTCTGGATGCGCTGCTGCTCAGCGAACCAACTGTCATAGGGAACCCACTTGGTGAAGTAAGTATTTTGCAGTTCCCGCTGGGCGCGGATGTTGCGCTGAGTGGGCAAGCAGGCAGTGATCTTGAAAAGACGCATGAAATCGTTCCTCACGACGGGATCCCGATCCGCTAGGCGCTCAGCCGCCCAGTCCAGAGCAGATGTAGTCAAAGTAAACACCCATCTCCTTGCCGGCATCGGCGCCCACCAGGGAGGCAGTGACTTGCTTCATGGCCTGGATGGCCTGCACGGTGGCGCCGATGGGCACGCCCAGGGAGTTATAGGTCTCGCGAAGACCGTTCAGAACCCGCTCATCCAGGATGGAGGTGTCACCAGCCAGCATGGCGTATGTGGAATACCGGAGGTAGTAGTCCATGTCCCGGATGCAGGCAGCGTAGCGGCGGGTGGTGTACATGTTTCCGCCGGGACGGGTGATATCCGAGTAGAGGAGGGCCTTGGCCACGGCATCGCGAACAATGGCGGAAGCATTGGCGCTGATGGTCGCCGCTGCCCGCACCCGCAACTCGCCACTGCCGAAGTAGGATTGCAGCTTGGACATGGAGCCGTCGTCCAGGTAGAGCCCTTGGACGTCGGAAGAATTGATGACAGACGTGATGGCGTCTTGCATGACCTGAGAAGCGTGGGGGAATGGAGAAGGGTCTGGGGGGAGAAAATGCGGCGGCCTCAGGACAGGGCGCCAATCACATAGTCGAAGTAGAAGGATGCCTCATCGGCATCCTGACCGCCAAGGAGGGACAGGGATGCAGACTTCATTTCACGCACCGACTCCACGATGGCGTCCAGGGGAGTGCCCAGAGAGCGGTACATTTCACGGGCGCCAATGATGCCGATCTCCTCGATGGGAGTGACATCGCCGGAGACGATCCCGTAGGTGACCAGACGCAGGTAGTAGTCCATGTCACGGAGACAGGAGGCGGTCATGTCTTCTCCATAGGCATTGCCGCCAGGAGAGATGACGTCAGGGCGCTTCTGGAACAGTTGACTGCCCGCCTGCTTGACGATGCGCTCGCGATTTTCGCTAAGAGCATTCGCTACTCGCAGCCGCTGGGAGCCGCCAGAGACAAAAGACTTGATTTGATCCAACTCACCGGGGCTCAAGTAGCGGGCCTCGGCATCGGCGTTGATGATCGAATTGGAGACGATGCTCATTCAGTTCGGCCTCGAAGCGTACGGTCTCTTTGAAGGGGACCAGGGTTTAGGGGGATTGGAAGAATTAAGACAAGCTGAACCGGTCACGGATGAGCCGAGAAGAGCTGCCTTGGCCAATGCCTCATGGAGACTAGGGGATTCGGAGCGGCTGGAGCGGTCACATCCCCGGTTCTGTAACAAACACAAGGCAAGTAAAGTTTGATGACCAGAACGCCATGGAGGCTGTTGGCATGGCTGCTCTGGCGATGATCCCGGCAGGAGTCCCCGGAAAAAACGTAACGGTTCTTCACGGTGAATCGTCACCGCAAGGCAACGGCAATACAGACACAGACAAGCCGTGGCGTCAATGAACAGCCCAGAAAATTGCCCTGTCTTTAGTCAAGGCAGGGCTGCTCTACTGGTTGCTGCTGGTTATAAGAAACTTCCCCTTGGCCAAGGCGCAGCGATGGGGGAAATCCCGGTTGAGGAGTTCCGGGTCTCCACCATGAAAACAGCGCCCTGGCACAGGTTTTGGGGCATCAGGCTCAAGGCCGCGGGGTGATGCCCGCAGGCCCCCCATCCAGGCGCGCCGTCCGCATAATCACCGCCTGACTGCGACCGGGGAACGTCCGGGTTCCTTCCACCACGGGCACGGTGTTGTCCCCAAAACGCTCTTTGTATTCGGACGTGTCCAGGAGGGCGGCCACAGCGGCTGCTTTGCCGAGGCGGGCCTGTTGGTCAGCAAACGCGCTGGCCTCCGCCTGGCTGGGGGAGCGGCCCTGAAGGGCCATGTACGCCGCATCAGCCATTTTCAATCCGGAAAAGGAAGACAGGCGGTTCTGGAACAGGGAACTGGCGCTCACCTGTGCAATGAAGCCGGCCACCGTGATGCGCCCGGAGCGGAGTTGGGATTCAGCCGAGGTCAGCCGCTCTTCCGCAAGAGGAACCCGGCCCAGAAGTTGACGGTAGGCGGCATTGACCACGGCAGTCAACTCCTGTTCGCTGGGGTTGGGAGAGAGGCGGAATTTGACCGGTGGTGGCGTTCGTCTCGGTTGACCGGTTGCCGGGAACAGCCCTGTGGTGGGGCTAAACAGCAGGTTTGTCGGGAGATTGCGCATGGGCACTCCCTTGAGAAAGTCCGGCAGGGCGGCCCGGCCACTCACCCTGGCCGTCCAGGGGGGTGGCTCCACGTCGGACACCGTGCTGGCGTCGGGCTGGGCGCCCGCTGGAATCCCGGCAAACACCGTTGTGAAGCTGGGGGTGTTGTAGGTGCGCGGGAGAGCATCCTCAATGGAATAGGGCACCCCGTCTTCCCCGAAGCGCTGCAGGTACTCGTCGCTGTCGAGATAGCTGTCCACCTCGGCCACCACACCCTTTTCCGCCACCAGGCGGGCATGGAGGGCCAGTTCCTGTTGATTGGCGGGAGGCCGTCCCAACAGGTGGCGGAAGTTGAAGGCCACGAACTGCTGGGGGCTGCACACCTCAAAGTAGCGGCTACGGTACAGGTTGCTCAGGGCAATCTGCCGCACAAACTGCCGCACAGTAATGGTTCCGTTGGCCAGTTGGGATTCCGCCTGGGTGAGCCGTTCGGATTCCATGGGCTGGATGTTGCCCAGCACCTGGCGATAGGCGGCGCGGATCACCTGCTGGAGTTGGCTGCTGTCGCCACGGCTGGTGAGGGACACCGCCTCTTTGCGGGGAAGCGGCAGCCCCCGCAGGAAGCGGGGTGACGCCACCGGCGGCGTGACCGTGATCCGGGCCGCCAGGAAGGGACGAACCCGGTCCACGCCACGGCGTGGCAGGGCGCCACTGTACTGGAATCCCCTGGCCGGCCGTCGCTCGGGCCGCCGCTCGCCCCGGAGAGGGTTGGACGTATCACCCACATAGGGGATCCTGTAATCGGGCCGCAGGCCTGGAACCTGGCGCGTTACCCGGTCCGTCGGGGTGATGTAGCGCTCGTAAGGAACTGTGTCGTCCCCAAAGACCTGGCTGTACTCCCGAGAGTCCAGCATGGCATTCACGATGCCATAGAAGCCTTCCCGGGAGGCCACGTCGAAATAGGCGTCAATTTCCCAGCGGCCATAGGTGGGACGTCCCAGCAGGCGCCGGTGGATCACCTCAATGGCCTTGACCACGTACAGGCCATCCCAGTAGCGCTTGCGGAATCGGTTGGAGCAGGCCACCACCCGCACAAACTCCCGCAGGGTGATGTCCCCGTTCTCCAGCTTGATTTCCTCACTGGAGAGGCGCTCTCCTTCATAGCCCAGGGCGCCGAGAACTTGCCGGTAGACGGCTGCCACCACAGCCTGGGTGGACGCCTCGGTGTAGCGGATGCTGGGCTGTCCTCCGCGGCGAGGGACCGACGCTCCGCCCGTGGCCACCTGTTGCAGGCGGACCACCTTGGGACCCGATACGGTGGGACGGGGTTTGCGAGAGTCCGCCGAGCCCATCTGGGCGCTCAGTCCGGGAGCGCTGCCCACAAACAGGCGCCGGGTGTCGTAGCCGAAGCCTGCAGCCAGCGTTCTCGGGGCGTTGGTGCTGGACGGGAAGATGGCGCCGTACTGATTGGCCAGCGGATCGTTGGCGCCGCCGTAGGCATGCTGATCGGGGAGGGGACGGCGCTGACCGGAGAAGCTGGTCACATACTGGGGAGCCCCCTGAAAACGGGCCGCATAGTTGAAAAGCTTGCGGTTGGGACCCCAGTTGGCGCTTTCCTGGGCCTCTTCTCCCAGATCCCGCAGGTAGGGGACCGTCTCCTCGCCATAGATGCGGCCGTACTCGGCGGAGTCCACCAGGAAGTCCACAAGGGCCCCTTGTCCACCGCCGGAGACCACGGCAAAGGCCTGACGGAATTCCTCCAGGGTGCTCACACCCCGTCCGAGGAAGTGGCGGAAGGCCAGCTCCACCACCCGGCTGTTGGACTGGTTGTTATAGAAGTCGCGACGGTACAGGGAAGAACGACCAATGGCGCGCACGAACTCCCGCATGGAAATGCGCCCGTTGCGCACGTCGGTCTCGGGAGCAGCCAGCCGCAGGGAGTAGGCCTTGGTCACGTCCCGCTCCAACACCTGCCGATAGGCGGCCCGGACCACCTCGGCTTTTTCCCGGCCCGAGAGCCCCGGCCGCATCACGTAGCGCCCCGGTGATGCGGCCGCCTCCGCATAGGTTGCCGGAAGCTGGAGTCCCTGGGCCACCACGCTGCCGGGGCGAAGGCGGGGCGAGGGGCCACCCTCGGAGAGTTCCTTGAGCAGGACGTTGAAGCAGTCCACCACCAACTGGCGGCCCTCCGGCTCGTCCTGGAACACGGCTGCCGCCGCCGCCCGCATTTCTTGCAGGGCCAGCAGCGTTGCCGGGATGGAGCAGCCTTTCTCCAGCACTTCCCGCAGCCCACGGGCGTTGACCACCAGAATGCTGGGGTCGCCGGCCACAACGGCATACCCCACATAGCGCAGGAACCAACCCAGATCCCGCAGGGACTTGGTCATGCGCTCCTTGCCGTAGCGGGAGATGTCGATGGGGGCAAAGCCTGCCGGGGTGACCACGGCCACGTCCCCCGCCTGGCGGAAGTTGTCCAGCAGGCGGCTGAACAGGCCCCGACTTGAGCCGGCCGATTGGGCAAACGTCTCCACGGAGCGGTCAAAGGCTTTCTGCTCCGACCGGCCTTCCCGGAAGGCCGCCCCCACGCCAGGTACGGCCGCGGTGCGACTTGGGGGTTCCTCCAGATAGGCCAGGGGCGTTCCGCCGGAAAAAATTCGGTTAGCCGCCTGGGCAATGATGGCGCCAGCGTTGGCGGCAAGACGACGGGCAACGTCAACCCGTTGTTGTCCACCCTGGAAAAAGTTGATCAGCCGATCCAGCTCAGTGCGATCGGGGAAGCGATCCTGCTGCTCAGCCTGACGCAGGCTGGAAAGCGGCAGGGTGTCATACAGTTGCGGTGAAACGCTACTGCTGCCACTGCTGACGGTCACGGTCATGAAGGAAAGGCTCCGATGCAGCCACGGCGGCCTGATGGCTCAGACCCTCTGTGTCCAGAACGCTACGCTCCGGTTCCATGGAATCGGGAGTGGGTGAACAAATGTTTGCAGCTCCAGGGGGTTTCCGAAGGCGGTCCGCTATTGACACCTGATACCGCAATCTCCTCCGCCATGACCACGGCCGACAGCGCCACGCCACGGGTGCGTGATTTCTACAACAGGTTTCCCTATCCGCCGGATCCTCTTCAGGACGGTCCGCCACCGGGCTACAACTGGCGCTGGTGCTACGCCACGGCCTATAGCCACTGCACCGGTCGGGCCCCTGATCCCCATCAACCCCTTCGCATTCTGGACGCCGGTTGCGGCTCCGGCGTGAGCAGCGACTACCTGGCGCATCTTAACCCCGCAGCCCAGGTGACCGCCCTGGACATCAGTCCCCAGGCTCTGGCTGTGGCCCAGGAACGCCTGCGGCGCTCCGGTGGCGAGCAGCGCATCCGTTTTCATTGCGTCAGTTTGCTGGAGGCCCCTTCCCTGGGGCGGTTTCAGCTCATCAACTCCGTGGGTGTTCTGCACCACATGGGGGATCCCGCCGCCGGCCTCGGAGCTCTGGCCATGGCCTTGGCGGAGGGGGGAATCCTGCATCTGTTCCTCTACGGGGACGGGGGTCGCTGGGAGATTCACAGGACCCAGCATGCTCTGAGATTATTGGGCATCCAGGTAGACGGAACCGGGGTGCAATTTGCCCGTCAACTCATTGCCCGATTGCCTGAGCACAACAGGATCCGGCAGCGCCATCAGCAGCGCTGGGCCCTGGACACGGTCAATGATGCGGCTTTTGCCGACATGTATCTCCATCCCCAGGAAACCAGCTACACCCTGGAGAGGCTCTTTCAGTTGGTGGAGGGGTGCGGGCTGGAGTTTCTGGGTTTCAGCAATCCCCGAAGCTGGCAACTGGACGCCCTCTTGCAGGGGGAGGCACTGGAGCGGGCCAGGGCTCTACCGGATCGGCAGCAGTGGCAACTGGTTGAGGCCCTGGACACGGACATCAGCCATTTTGAATTTTTTCTCGGCAAGCCGCCCCTGCCTGCCCACACCTGGAGCAGTGACGAGGATCTGTGGGCCGCCACCGCCCAGCTCAATCCCTGTTTATGGGGCTGGCCCGGTTCCCGCCTGCTGGGCCCGGACCTGGAGCCCGTGGATCTTGACCAGGAGGACGTAAGCCTGCTGAAGGCCATTGACGAGGCGCCGTCACAACCTTTGCGACATCTGGCGGATCCTGCCGGTGGCAGGAGTGAACAGGGACTGGGGGAGCAGGTCAGGGCGCTCTGGCGGCGCAGATTGGTCCTGCTGCGCCCCACGATCCACTGACCCTGGATGTTAGGATCTCTCCGCATTTGCCTGTACAGCGGTTCTGTGGACAGAACGGAGGTGAACCACGGGTTCACCATGGAAGCCTCCCCTGAAGACCTGCTTCAGGCCCATCAAGCAAGCCTCTGGCGTGACCAGTTGCTCCATCGCCTTGCCGGTCACGGCCAGCCTCCGTCTCCCCTTGGAGAAAGCGGCGGCTGGTCCCGGTTCATCCCGTCTGCCGTCCAGTCCCCTGCATCTGCGAAGATCCCGGAAGACAAACCCAGTCCCATGGCCCCCAGTCCCATGGTCGAGTTCTTTCGTCTTCGGCAACGGGTTTTCAGCCTGACACTGAGCATCACCATCGGGGCTGGCCTGTTGACGGTTCTGGTCTGGGATCTGCAGACGTGCCTCAGCCTTCTTGCCGGCGCCGCTGCGGGAATGCTCTACCTGATTCTGCTTTCACGTTCGGTGGAACGGTTGGGCAAGAGTTCCAACAGGCTGGGCAAGGCGCATCTAGCGGTTCCCGTGGTCCTGGGCATTCTGGCTCTTCGTCTTCAAGGGCTGGATTGTGTGCCCGCCTTCTTCGGCTTTCTGCTGTACAAGCCAGCGATTTTGCTCATCGCCTTCGGCGATCTGACGGGTTCCGACGAGCCCACAACCTTTGTTTCCGGTTCTCCACTTGCCTGAGTCATGCTGCTGCAAACCCTTCTTCCCCTTGCCGAAGCTCTCCCGGCCAGTGATCCGGAACTCATGGTTGAGGAATCCCATGGTTTGGAGATCGGCCAGCACTTCTACTGGCGCCTGGGCCAACTGGACCTTCACGGTCAGATTTTTCTCAGTTCCTGGATCCTCATCGGCGCCCTGCTGACCATTGTGGTGACGGGGACGCGCCGGATGGGGCGCAAGCCCGGGGGACTCCAAAATCTTCTGGAGTTCCTCTGGGACTACATCCGCAACCTCTCCCGGGAACAGATTGGCGAAGCAGCCTACCGGGACTGGATGCCCTTCATTGGCACCCTGTTCCTGTTCATCTTCTTCTGCAACTGGGGCGGCGCCCTCGTGCCCTGGCGTCTGGTGCGTCTGCCCTCCGGTGAGCTGGGGGCCCCCACCGGGGACATCAATACAACCGTTGCCCTGGCCTTGCTGGTGTCCCTGGCCTACTTTTACGCCGGGTTGAGCCGCAAGGGGTTGCGGTACTTCGAGTACTACGTGGAGCCCACCCCCATCATGCTCCCGTTCAAGATCGTCGAGGACTTCACCAAGCCCCTGTCCCTCTCCTTCCGCCTGTTCGGCAACATCATGGCCGACGAGCTCACCGTCTCCGTGCTGGTGCTGCTTCTGCCCCTGTTTGTGCCCTTACCCATGATGTTTTTGGGCCTGTTCACCAGTGCTATTCAGGCCTTGATTTTTGCCACCCTGGCGGCCTACTACATTGGCGAGGCGGTTCACGAAGAGCACGCCTGACGCGGTCCTTCGTCATCCAATCATCACTGCGTGCGGTCCGAGTGCCTCGGGCCCCTTCCCTGTCCCGAGGAATGTTCCAGGCGCGCCCACAACACCCGCGTAGCATCTGCGCACCCCCAACCATCATCCCCTCAATCATGGAATCCTTTATCCCCGCAGCCTCTGTTGTCGCCGCCGGACTGGCCGTTGGCCTGGGGGCCATTGGCCCCGGCATCGGCCAGGGCACCGCTGCTGGCGGGGCTGTTGAAGGCATTGCCCGTCAGCCTGAGGCCGAGGGAAAGATTCGTGGCACCCTGCTGCTCTCTTTTGCGTTCATGGAATCGCTCACCATCTACGGCCTGGTGGTGGCGCTGGTGCTGTTGTTTGCCAATCCCTTTTCCTGAACCGACTCGGCAAGGCGTCGCGGCACAGCACAGCCTGAACTGGAACCTGCTCCTGTCCTGAACCATCGTCCATCCAACCGTCCCAATGATCAGTTGGTTTCCCCTGGCCGAGGCCCCTGTCCCTGAAGGCGGTCTCTTTGACTTTGACGCCACCCTGCCGTTGATGGCCATCCAGGTGGTGGTCCTCACGTTCATCCTGAACAAGTTGTTCTTCCAGCCTGTTGGCAAGGTGGTTGAGGAGCGGGAGGGTTTTGTGACCACCAGCCACAAGGACGCCAAGGAACGGCTGGCTCAGGTGCAACGCCTTGAACAGGACCTCAAGGCCCAACTGCAACAGGCCCGTCAAGATGCCCAGGCTGTCATTGCCGCGGCTGAAGACGAGGTGGCCACGCTTTACAAAAGCGCATTGGCGGAAGCCAAGGCATCCGCAACCAGGCTGCGGGAGCAGGCGCGGGCCGACATGGAAGCCCAGCGCTCCGCCGCCGCCGCCACTCTGAGCAAGGAGTCTCGTCAACTCGCCGATCTGATTATCCAGCGCCTGGTCGCTATCTGAACCCACCAATGCCCATCGTCCCCCCCGCCGCCATGGCCGCCCCCCTCTTGCTGGCAACAGAAGGTTTCGGCATTGACCTTGACATCCTCAACGGCAACCTGGTCAATCTGGCCATCCTTATCCCTGTTCTGTTCTGGTTTTTGAAGGGATTCCTCGGCGGCATCCTTTCTCGCCGCCGTGAGGCAATCCTGCAGGACCTCCATGGGGCGGAGTCCCGCCTGTCCGAAGCCACAGCCCAGCTTGAGAAGGCCAAGGCCGAACTGGCTGCTGCCCGGGAAACAGCCCGCACAATCCTCAAGGACGGCCAAGCCCGGGCCGATGCCATTCGCGCCGAGGGGGAGCAGCGCACCATCGCCGAGATGGCGCGCCTTCAAGAGGAAGCGAAGGCCGATACGGACAGCGAAGCGCGGCGCATTAGCAATGAGCTGCTGAGCAGCACCGCTGATCAGGCCATTGCCCTGGCCCTCCAGGATCTTCCCGGCGCTCTTTCCCACCAGAAGCAGACGAAGCTTCTGGTGGCCACCATTCATTCCCTTGGCTAGACGATGCCCCTCCTCAACACCATCGCCACGCCTTACGCCGAAGCGCTGTTGCAGATCGGGAACCAGCAGGGCATCAGTGACCACCTGGCTGCTGACGCCAAGGCTGTGCTTGAGATCTGGACAGCCTCGGATGTTTTGCGAGATGCCCTGGGTTCCCCGATCCTTGAACCGGAAACCAAGAAAGCCGTCATTACGGCAGTGTTTCAGGAGAAGGACGTGCTCAGGCAAACGGCCAGCCTCAACCTGCTCAAACTGTTGGCCGACCGCCAGCGCATCAGCCTGATGGGCGCGGTGTTTGAGCGTTTCCTGGAGCTTTACCGCAAGGCCAAAGGCATTGCCCTGGCCCAGGTGACCAGCGCGACGCCACTCACCCCGCACCAGGAAGAACAACTCAAACAAAAGGTTCAGACCATGGCGGGCAGTGCTGCTGTGGACTGCTCCATCACCGTTGATCCTTCTCTGATCGGTGGTCTGATCGTGCGTATCGGCTCCCAGGTTGTGGATGCCAGCCTGGCTGGACAAGTCCGTCGCCTCGGCCGCAGCCTGGCCAAAGCCGCTTGATCCCTGGCAACCGAATCCCCCCACCCAACTGCCCTCCTTTCCTTTCCGCTCCAAGCCATGGTTTCCATCCGTCCTGACGAGATCAGCGCCATCCTCAAGCAGCAAATTGAGGACTACGACAAAACCGTCTCCGTCAGCAACGTCGGCACCGTTTTACAGGTGGGCGACGGCATTGCCCGGATCTATGGCCTGGAGCAGGCCATGGCGGGGGAGTTGCTGGAATTTGCAGACGGTACCGAAGGCATTGCCCTGAACCTGGAGAGTGACAACGTGGGCGCCGTGCTCATGGGCGAAGGCCACGGCATTTCCGAGGGCAGCAGCGTCAAGGCCACGGGCAAAATCGCCTCCGTTCCCGTGGGTGACGCCATGCTGGGGCGGGTGGTCAATGCTCTCGGTGAACCCGTGGACGGCAAAGGGGCCATTGAAACCACCGCCACCCGCCTGATCGAGTCTCCGGCGCCCGGCATCATCCAGCGCCGCTCTGTCCATGAGCCCATGCAGACCGGCATCACCGCCATTGATGCCATGATTCCCATCGGTCGAGGCCAGAGGGAGCTGATCATCGGTGACCGCCAGACCGGAAAAACCGCTATTGCCATTGACACGATCCTGAACCAGGCGGATCAGGACATGATTTGTGTCTATGTGGCCATTGGCCAGAAGGCTGCCTCCGTGGCCAACGTGGTGCAGGTGCTGCGGGAGCGGGGCGCCTTGGCCTACACCGTGGTGGTGGCCGCCAGCGCCTCGGAGCCTGCCGCCCTCCAGTACCTGGCCCCCTATGCCGGTGCAGCCATTGCCGAACACTTCATGTACGACGGCAAGGCCACCCTGGTGATCTACGACGACCTCTCCAAGCAGGCCCAGGCTTATCGGCAGATGTCCCTGCTCCTGCGCCGTCCCCCCGGACGGGAAGCCTATCCCGGCGATATTTTCTACTGCCATAGCCGCCTCCTGGAGCGGGCCGCAAAATTGAGCGACGCCATGGGCAAGGGTTCCATGACCGCTCTGCCCATCATCGAAACCCAGGCTGGAGACGTGTCGGCCTACATCCCCACCAACGTGATCTCCATCACCGACGGCCAGATTTTCCTCTCTTCGGACCTGTTCAACTCCGGTCTTCGCCCGGCCATCAACGTGGGCATCTCCGTGAGCCGTGTGGGGGGCGCCGCCCAGACCAAAGCCATCAAGAAAATTGCCGGCAAGCTGAAGCTGGAACTGGCCCAGGCGGCCGAGTTGGCGGCCTTCTCCCAGTTTGCCTCGGATCTGGATGCCGCCACCCGGGCCCAGTTGGATCGGGGGGCGCGGCTGCGGGAGATGCTGAAGCAGCCCCAGTTCAGCCCCTTGATTCTGGCGGAGCAGGTGGCGCTGGTTTATGCGGGGACCAAAGGTCTGCTGGATGACGTCCCGGTGGAACAGATTCAGGGTTTCGTACGGGAGTTGCGCGACTACCTCAAGACCAGCGCCAAGGACTTTGTGGAGGAGATCCAAACCAGGAGAGTCATGTCTGCGGAGGCGGAGGACAAGCTCAAAGCAGCAATTGAGGCTGTGAAGTTGACCATGCTGGCTGCCGCCTGATCCGGCCAGGCCCTCACCACTTCCGCTGAACCATGGCCAATCTCAAACAAATCAGAGACCGGATCAATTCGGTCAAAAACACCCGCAAGATCACTGAGGCCATGCGCCTCGTTGCGGCCGCCAAGGTGCGTCGCGCCCAGGAGCAGGTGTTGCGCAGTCGCCCCTTCTCCGACCGCCTGGCCCGGGTGCTGGAAAATCTCCAGTCCCAAATGGCCTTTGAAGCCGTTGATGCTCCTCTGCTGGAACAGCGTGAACTGCGCACCGTTACCCTGGTGTCCATTGCGGGAGACCGGGGACTCTGCGGCGGCTATAACGCCAATGTCATCAAGCGCACAGAGGAACGTCACCGGGAGTTGACGGCCAAGGGGCTGAAGGTGAATCTCCTGTTGGTGGGCCGCAAGGTGAATGCCTACTTCGGCCGCCGCGACTACGACATTGTTGACGGCATCGAGAACCTGGAGCAGGCGCCCACGTCCGCCGAGGCCGGCCACATTGCCAACCGCCTGTTGCCCCTGTTTCAGGGACGAAGCAGTGACCGGGTGGAAGGGATCTACACCAAGTTCATCAACCTGGTGAGTTCCCGGCCCGTTGTGCAAACCCTCCTGCCTCTGGATCCCCAGGGCATTGCCACCGTGGACGACGAGATGTTCCGTCTCACCAGCAAAGGGGGGGCGATGGAGGTGGAGCGTGGCTCCCTCCCCAACACCCAGCCCAGGCTTCCCTCCGCCATGGTCTTTGAGCAGACCCCTGCCCAACTGCTCAATGCGCTCCTGCCCCTCTATGTACAGAATCAGGTGTTGCGCTCCCTGCAAGAGGCTGCCGCATCGGAACTGGCCAGCCGCATGACCGCCATGAACAACGCCAGTGACAATGCCAAGGCCCTGGCCAAAACCCTCACCCTGGATTACAACAAAGCCAGACAGGCGGCCATCACCCAGGAAATTCTTGAGGTGGTGGGCGGCGCCGCCGCCATGGGTTGATCGGGCCAATGGACACCTTCACCATCACGGTTCATCTGCACGGGGACGTTCACACCTTCCCTTGCCGTGGAGATGAAACTGTGTTGGCTGCAGCGGAAGCGGCCGGGATTGTTCTGCCCTGCTCCTGTTGTACAGGGTTATGCACCACCTGCGCCGCCCTGCTCAAGCAGGGCCAAGTGGCGCAACCCGATGCCATGGGGGTGCGGGATGATTTGCAGGAGAAAGGCTTTACCCTGCTCTGCGTGGCCTACCCTCGCAGCGACCTGCAACTGGAGGCTGGCCAGGAGGACGCCCTGTATGAAGCCCAGTTTGGCCAATATCAGACGTGACCCATCAGAGGTGACCGCTGGTGGTGGGCAGGGCATGGGTGGCGCCACGATGCGGCTGCAGAGAGTGTCTCTGGAGTTGATTCTGGAACCCGGTCCTTTGCTGGATCCCATTGAGAAGGCCCTGGCCCAACACGGCTCGCCACTCCGTTGGGCCATCACCGCCTGCACGGCATTGCCCGGGGGGCAGCGCTGGATCCGGCTGGAGGCAATGGCGCTCCACGGCGCCCCGTAGACATGGGCGCGCTCCCCATGCCCACCGTGCTGATCATCCCCACCGGGATTGGTTGTCAGCAGGGGGGGTTTGCCGGGGACGGTCTGCCGGTGGCCCGGCTTCTGGCGGCCGCCAGTGGCTGCCTCGTCACCCATCCCAACGTCTTGAACGCCGCTTCCCTGTACTGGCCTGATGCCCGCATCCACTACACGGAAGGCTGGGCGCTGGATCGTTTCTGCCGAGGGCAGACGGCTCTGCGGCCCTGCCATCGCCATTGCCTGGGTCTGTTGCTGGATGGCGGTCTGGAGCCGGAACTACTGGAACGCCACCGTCAAGCGGCAGCCGCGGCCCGGTTCAGCCTGGGGCTATCCATCGGCCCTGAGGTGGTTACGCCGGAGCCTCTCGGGGTGCGCCTGGAGCAGGGGGGGAGCGGCATCAGTTGGGGTGGCCTGAACCGCGTTGACCTGCTGTTGGCGGCGGGACGTGAACTCCGGCGCCGCGGCGCCACGGCTGTGGCTGTGGTGACCCGCTTCCCTGATGAATCCCCCATGTCTTCACTGCTGCAGAACTACCGCCATGGCCATGGCGTGGACGCCATGGCCGGGGCCGAGGCGGTGATCAGCCATCTGCTGGTGCGGGAGTTGGGTCTGCCCTGCGCCCATGCTCCGGCTGTCCGCCCCCTGCCCTTGCTGTCGGACGTGGATCCCCGGGCAGCGGCCGAGGAGTTGGGGTACACCTTCCTGCCGTCCGTGTTGGCGGGACTGAGTCGGGCCCCCCGGCTCGTCCCAGCCGCTGAGGCCCAGGGGGGTGATCTGCTGGCCCAGCAGGTGGGCGCCCTGGTGGCCCCCCACGGCGCCCTGGGGGGGCCAGCGGTTCTGGCGGCATCCGAGGGGAGGATCCCCGTTCTGGCTGTACACAATCCCTCCCAACTGGAGGTCACGGCAGCAGCCCTGGGCCTGGAAGGGGTAATCAACGTGGCCAATTACCAGGAAGCTGCCGGGGTGGTGCTGAGCCTGCGGGAGGGCCTGGATCCCGATGCACTCCAGCGCCCCCTGGGGCAAACTGCCAGGAAGTGATCAGGGGCTGATGTCCGGAACACCCCAGCTTTGTGTTGTGCAGACCATTCCGCGGGAAGGCCCCGGCCTTGTTCAGCCCCTGGCCCTGGAGCGTGGTTGGCAACTTCACGTGACCCGACTCTGGACTGATCAACCTCTGCCCACGCCACAACAGGGCCAGGCATTCCTGCTCCTGGGGGGACCCGCCAGCGCCAATGACCGCCATGGACGCATCCCGGAACTGGTGCGTCTCTGTCAACACTTGCTGGAGCAGCAGATTCCCGCCCTGGGCATCTGCCTGGGGCTGCAAGTGCTGGCCAAGGCCAAGGGGTGTGTGGTCCGCGCCGCCCGACAACGGGAACTGGGTTGGCTGGATCCCCAGGGGCGGCAGTGGACGCTCCATCAAACCCCTGCCGGTCGCAACCATCCCCTGCTGCGGGGTGTGCCCGACCCCCTACCGGTGTTTCAGTTACACGGGGAAGAAGTGGCGCCGGAGCGGTCTGTTGAGACCATGGCCACCAGCCCCCTCTGCCACAACCAGATTGCCGCCCTGGGCCCGGCAGCCTATGGGGTGCAAGGCCACATGGAGCTGGATCGGGACATGGCGGAGCGTTGGTTTGCCGAGGACGACGACCTGGTTCCCATTGCCCGGCAGGCCCGGTTCAACGGGACCGGCTTGGCGACCCTGATGCCCATTGGCCGCATGTTCTACGGGAACTGGCTGGCTCTGGCGGCGGAGCAACTGGCTGCTGCCTAGAGCTCCGGGTGCTCAGGGGATTCGTCATTGGCCCCGCCATCAGGATCCAACTGTCCGGAGCGAATCAACATGGCGCGGGAGCGGGCGCATTCCGCCTCCGCCTCCTCCAGCCCCATGGCCTCAATGATCCAGACCAGTTCCTCCTGCTCGTCTTCATCAAGATTCAGCCCATAGCGGTGGGCCAGAAGAACAGCTTGCTGGCGGTGATGGTTGTCAGGAACACCGGTCCTGGTCAGACTCATGTGGGCTTGGGTTGGCATGGCGGAGCCAGTTTAGACGGGGCTTGAGCGGGGGCAGCCTGACACCCCCGGCAGACTTTGCGACAGTTGGTGAATAAATCCCGCAGAAATCTAAATCAAATCTGAAACCGGCCTGAACTTGGAAGGCAGGTCTGCCGAGACCATACCCCAAACTCTCTAAGGAGGCTTTATGGACAAACACATCCTCCCCAATCGTCCCCCCATGGCGCTTGGTGAAACCACAGGCTTGCGACTGGC
>NZ_JENA01000004.1 GCF_000586015.1 Candidatus Synechococcus spongiarum SH4
CAGGCGGTGGTGCTGGAAATTGAAGTGGAAGGGGCCCGCCAGGTGCGGCGCCGTCTCCCCAACGCTGTGCAGGTGTTTCTGCGTCCCCCCTCCCTGGCCAGCTTTGGAGGAGCGCATTCGCGCCCGGGGCAGTGATTCCGAGGATTCCATTGCCAAAAGGATTGCCCGCGCCAGGGAGGAACTGGCGCGGGCGGAAGAGTTTGACCACGTAATCCTGAACGGGGATCTGAATCAGGCCATTGTTGATGTGGACACCATCCTTCAAGCCATGGCGCCCACGGCCCCAGGCCTGGCTCCAGGCCCCAGGCAGGCCCCGATCAAGGGGATCAAAGGGGATGGAACAGCAGGTCGGGGAAGAAGCGGTTCAACTCGATCAGAAGCCCGGCGGTGAAGGTGAACCACAAGGCGGCCAGGACAGGGGCGGTGGTGAGAAACTTTGTCATGGAGATCAGCGGGGAGAAACGGTGATTTGGTTGTTGTCTGCGAACATCTCGCCGCTGAGCATCTGACCAGCGGCTTCCACCGGCCACTTGACGGCGCCAAAGGCGCACTTGACGGCCAAGCTGGTGTCAATCTGGATTTCCTTCATTTGGGAACCTTTGCCGCGGATGGCCATCATGTAGCTGCGGCCCGCCCAGCCGATCCAGCCGGCCATATAAAGGAAAAGCAAACTGGGAATCAGAAAATCGCCAGCGTGGCTGAGGCGGCCGTCCACAATGAGGTGGGGGAGGCCGTCTTGTCCACAGGAGGCCTGGCTATACATGGAGAAACGGGCCTTGGCCTGCTCCGTGGCGGCAGCAGCAGCCCGTTCCTGGAAGCGGGGTGAGTCGGCGCAAAGGGTGAGCCCTGCCACGTCGGCATGGGCGGCAGGCGCAAATCCGAACAGCAGAACTGCGGAAAGAAGCGCTGCAAAGAGACGTTTCATGGGATCCGGGGAAGGCAAACGGCGGAAGGACAGCAGAATGGTGACTGGCTGGCCGCACGTTGGTGGCAATCGTAAAAGAAAGAGGAAAAGGCCGTTGACCATTGTTCTGGCCCTCGAAACAAGTTGTGATGAGACGGCAGTGGCCCTGGTGGCTGGCCGCCATGTGCTGGCCAACGTGGTGGCCAGCCAGGTGGCCAGCCATGCCCCCTATGGTGGTGTTGTCCCGGAACTGGCCGCCCGGCGCCATGTGGAACTCTTGCCCCATCTGGTGGACCGCGCCTTTGGGGAGGCCGGTATCACCTGGACCCAGGTGAAGGCCGTTGCCGCCACCGCCACACCCGGCCTGGTGGGGGCCCTGCTGGTGGGTCTCACCGCCGGCAAGACCATGGCCCTGCTCCATGGCAAGCCTTTCCTGGCGGTTCATCATCTGGAGGGTCACCTCTGCTCCGCGCAATTGACGGGTGGCCCCCCCCTGAAACCACCGTTTCTGGTGTTGCTGGTCTCCGGGGGCCATACCCAGTTGGTGCGGGTGGATGGTCCTGGGGCCTACAGGCTCTGCGGGGCCACCGTGGACGATGCCGCGGGGGAAGCCTTTGACAAGGTGGCGCGTCTCCTGGGCCTGGGCTATCCGGGAGGACCCGCTATCGAAGCAGTGGCCGCCAGGGGCGGGGATCCCCGGCGCTTTGCCTTCCCCCAGGGGCGGGTCGGTCGCAGGGGGGGTGGGTATGAACCCTATGCCTTCAGTTTCAGCGGCTTGAAGACAGCGGTGCTGCGTTGTATTGAAGCATTGCAGCGTCAGGGGGAGCCCCTGCCCGTGGCGGACCTGGCCGCCAGCTTCCAGTACACCGTGGCCGAGGCGCTCAGCAGCCGTACCGTGGGCTGCGCCCTGGACCAGGGCTTATCCCAACTGGTGGTGGTGGGTGGCGTGGCCGCCAACCGACGCCTGCGCCAGGCCCTGGAGCAACGGCGCCGGGAGGCGGGGCTCACCCTCGTCATGGCGCCGCTGGCATTTTGTGGGGATAACGCCGCCATGATCGGCGTGGCCGCCGGTCAGCGGCTGGCCTCGGGCTGCCAAAGCCCCTTGACGATAGGCGTCAGCCCACGACTACCGCTGCACGAGGCCAAACGTCTTTATGATCCACACCCCCCCTTTTGAAAACCCTAACATTTTCTTTAACTGTACCTTTCCAGCCATGAGTCCCATGAGTCAGCCGGATGCCCCCGCGGCGGTTGATCTCGGCAGTCCCGCTGCCGAACCCGTCAGCCGTGAAGAACTCAACAGATGGAAGCGGGGCTTCACCCCGCAAGCGGAAATCTGGAATGGTCGGCTGGCCATGGTTGGCCTCTCCGTGGCCATCCTGGTGATCGTGTTGTTGCGGCTGGCCTCCTGAATCCCCGCCACTGGCTGGGGAGTTGCCCCGTATCTGATGCTTGGATCAGTTCCCCATGCCGGTTTGAAACATCGGGTCAGCCTCGTCCTTGGAACACGTCCGGAAGCCATCAAGCTGGCGCCGGTGATCCTGGCGTTTCAGGGGGCCGGTGACTTCTCCACCCGTGTGATCCAGACCGGACAGCATCAGCACCTGGTCAAGCCCGTGATGGATCTGTTCGGCCTGACCCCGGACCAGGATCTGGCGCTCATGACGCCACGTCAAAGCCTGGCCCACATCACCTGCGCCGCCCTGAACGGCCTTCAAGAAGACTTCCTCCGCCACCCCCCTGATCTGGTGCTTGTTCAGGGGGACACCACCACCGCATTTGCCGCCGCCCTGGCGGCGTTCTACCAGCGCATTCCCCTGGCCCACGTGGAGGCGGGCCTGCGCACCGACGACTTGTTCAATCCCTACCCGGAGGAAGCCAATCGCCGCCTGATTGGCCAACTGGCCCGACTCCACTTTGCCCCCACGCCCCGGGCAGCCCGCAACCTCAAGGCCGCCGGCGCCCTGGGCGCCATTGCCCTGACGGGAAACACGGTGATTGACGCCCTGTTGACCGTGGCCCGGCAGCAGCCTACCTGCCCCGTGCCCGGCCTGGCCTGGGACGCTCAACCGGTGATCCTTGCCACAGTGCATCGGCGGGAAAACTGGGGGGAACCACTGCAGGGGATTGGCCGCGGTCTGCGCCAAGTGTTGGACCACCACCCCAGGGTCACCCTGCTTCTGCCCCTGCATCCCAACCCCACAGTGCGTGAGCCACTGCAACAGATGCTGGCGGATCATCCACGGGCCTTTCTGGTGGAGCCTCTGGACTACAAGGCTCTGGTGGGCGCCATGGCCGGCTGCACCCTGGTGCTCACGGATTCCGGGGGGCTTCAGGAGGAGGCCCCAACCCTGGGGAAGCCCGTGCTGGTGCTGCGAGCCACCACGGAACGGCCTGAGGCCGTGGAGGCCGGCGCAGCCCGTTTGATCGGCGCCTCCGCCAGCGCCATCCTTCACGAAGTCTCGCGGCTGCTCACAGACGCAGCGGCCTACAACGCCATGGCCCGCGCCGTGAATCCCTTCGGTGACGGCCAGGCCAGCGGGCGCATTGTGGCTGCCTGTCGCGAGTTTCTCCACCAGCCTGGCCGCCCCACTGATCGCCGTGGTTCCGTCGCCGGGAACCCGGGTTAGGGTTGGGTGGTCCGACGGGAGCCGTCCCCTTGCAGCCGATCGATGCAGGCCACTGATCCCGTCCAGGCCCGTCTCGCGGCGGCGGCGACAATCCGTCGGCGGATGGCGGCGCTGGGTCTTTCAAGGGAGCAGTTGTCCCTGCAAACCGGGATGGCCATGGCCACGTTGACGGCGCTGGAACAAGGCTGGATCCAGCAGACGCCGGAGGAGCGCAATCTGCCCCCCAAGCTGGAGGCCCTGTCAGACGTGTTGCAGCTTCCCATGGAGACCCTGCAGGCTGCTGCCTGGCGTCCACCGGGCGGTCAGCGGAATACCGGCCCGAACCCCGCCAGTGTCGGCAAGGGACTCGCACGCTTCTGGAATGCCCTGGTTGCCCTCAACGGTCAGATCGACCTGGACAGTGGTCAGGGGCTTGTGATCTACGGGCTCCTGGTTGCCGTCCTCCTCTATGGCTTGAACCTGCAGCAGCGCCGCCTTGCCGCCGACAACCTGTTGAGTCTGGAGCCCATTGGGCCGCTGCCCCTGGAGATTCACCTCAGCAATACTCCGGTGCGTTTCGCGGAAGAGGCAGAGGTGGAGACCATCAATCCGGCTGTGGAGTTCCAACCCCTGGCCCGTCTTGAAGATCCGGCGATTCGCCGCCAACTGTTGCGGGAAGCCCTGCAGCCTACGGGTCAGACGCCTCGCCACGGCATCCTGGAGGTGACCTTGACGCCCCCGCCCAGGTCACCATTCTTCAGCCAGGGGCAGTGCAGGCCCAACTCAAGGCAGCGTCCGGGGTGCTGCGCTGGCGTCTACAGCCGGCCTTCTCGGTGACGGTGGTTCCGCCGGAGAGTGGTGTTGTCCGCTGGGACAATCAACCCCTCCGCCTCCTGGATGAAACCCGTGGGCTGTTCCAGGTTCCTGCCCCTGAACAAAGTGGTCAAGCGGTCACTGCGCCCCTTCCGTACAGCGCCCCCATGGCGCCGTAGCCCTGCAGGTGTCCATCCAGTTGCTCCAGGGGAACCGGAATCCGCCAGTTCCAGTTGCCTGTGGTGGTGCCGGGGCGGTTCATGCGGGCCTCGTCCCCCAGGCTCATCAGATCCTGAAGCGGCGTGATCACCAGCGCTGCACGAGACATCAGGGCAAGGCGCAACAACTGCCAACCCGGCGCCGTGACCGGATACCCCAGATAAGCTTCAACCCGCTGCCGGTCTTCGGGATTCAGGCTGGCCCACCAACCCACGCTGGTGGCGTTGTCATGGGTGCCGGTGAACACCACGTGGTTGTCGGAGGAATAGGTGTGGGGCAGATAGGGATTATTGGCGTTGCCGTCAAACGCGAACTGGAGGATTTTCATGCCGGGCAGGTGGAAGTCGTCCCGCAGGGCCTCCACTGCGGGGGTAATCACCCCCAGATCCTCGGCGATGAGGGGTAGATCCTGAAACGCCTCCCGCCACTGGCTCAGCATGGCGGCGCCCGGAGATTGGCGCCAACACCCGCCGCGAGCGTCCTGATCCTGGCCGGGGACAGCCCAATAGGACTCCAGAGCGCGGAAGTGGTCGATGCGCAGCACGTGGGCCAGGCGCAACTGGCGGCGGATGCGTTCTCGCCACCAGCGGAAATCCTCCTGCCGATGGCGGCCCCAGGCGAAGGTGGGGGCGCCCCACAGTTGACCCGTGGCGGAAAAGTAATCCGGAGGGACGCCACTCTGCTCCCGCAACGACCCGTCTCCATGCACGCTGAAGAGATGAGTGTGGCCCCACACGTCGCTGCTGTCATGGGCCACGTAGAAGGGCATGTCTCCAATGACGGTGATGCCCTTGCTCTGGGCGTGGCCCAGCAGGTCTCCCCACTGGCGATCCAGTTGCCACTGGAGGAGGGCCTCCTGATCAATGGCGTCGGCCGCCACGCGGCGGATCCGGGCCAGGGCGTCGGGTTGGCGGCGGGCCAGGGGACGGGACCACTGCCACCAGGGCCTCCCCTTCTGGAAGCCCTTGATCACCAGATACAGACAGTGATCCTCCAGCCAGGTCCCCTGGTCCCGGCGCCATGCGGCGAAGTCCTCCGTTTGTGTTCCACTGATCAGACCTTGCCGATAGCGGCGCAGGAGGGCCTGGCCCAGATGGGTGGCGCGGGCATCGGCCAGGTTGCCGTCCAGTTGGGGTCCGGCGGATTGACGGGCGCCGGGAAGCTGATGAAGGGTGTCCTCTGCAATGAGGCCGGCGGTGTGGAGCAACTCCCCGTCCAGAAACCGGGTGCTGATGGCCGAGGCGCTGGGGGCGTTGTAGGGGGATCCCAGGGGGTCGGGGGGCGCCAGGGGCAGCACCTGCCATGCCCTGAGGCCATGGCGGGCCATGGCGGAAATCCAGGCCGCGGCTTCCTGGCCGAAGCCGCCACAGGCGGGGGTCCGGCCGAGGCTCGTGGGATGAAGCAGAACACCCGCATGGCGCCCGCTGAGACGCGCTTTCAGGGTTGGGATTTTCGCCAACGTTTCCAGGGAAGCTGGTCGCCAAGATCCTGGCCGTGAAGGCCCTCGTTCAGGATTCGCTTGTAGAAATCCTCCAAGGTGTCCGTTCCGGTGGATGGCGTGGCATCCGCACAATAGGCGTTGGTTTGCGGATCCCACGCCAGCATGGATTCCGTGGCGTAGTAGCGCCCGATGCGGGCATATTCCACGGTGTCCTCCAGGCCGGGAATCAACCGGTTGAGGGCCGTGAAAGCCCCGATGATTCCATCAAACAAAGCCACGGGAACGCTCAGGAAACGGGGGGGGCGTTGCAGGAGGGAAAACAACAGTTCCCCCTGTTGCCGGGCCGTGAGGGCCGGGCCGGGGCCGCCAATGGGCAGAACGCGGTTTTGCCGGTCGGGCCGCTCCAGGCAACCCGCCATGTATTCCGCAAGATCCTCCTCGCTGATGGGGGTGCAGGCGGCCTGCCGGCCATCGCCAACCACCACATAGGGAAACCCCCGTCGCACAGGCTCCACCTGGGCCGCCAGAGACTTGAAAAATGCCGTGGGCCGCACAATGGACCAGGTCAGGCCCGATGCCTTGAGTTCTTCTTCCACCTTGCACTTGGCCTTCTGAAAGGCCAACAGGGGCTTCTGCACACAGATCGCCGATAGCAGCACGAACTGGCGGGCCCCCAGACGGCGGGCCGCCTCGATGGCGTTGGCGGTGGCTTGATGGTCAATGCGCCAACTGTCGGCAACGCCGCCGGTGCGGGAGGCCAGGCAGCAAACGACGGCATGGAACGACTCGCCCCGGCCGCCGTCCATCACCAGGGAATCCAACCGGGTCGCCTGACCAAAGCGCACGTCGGCCCCCGCCAGGGACCGGCGCGTTGCCTCCTCGTCCTCTATCCCGCCCACCCCTGAGCGGGGCCGGGCAAAGGCCACCACCCCATGGCCCCGGTTCAGCAACGCCCGCACCACCACCTTGCCGATGTAGCCGGTGCTCCCCACCACAAGAATCCGTTGCGGCGGCTGTTTGCCGGACCGGGCGACCCCATCGGGCGACCCCCCGCCAGGGGATTGAGACTTGAGTGTGTTCAGAGGACTTGCCGCAAAAGGAATCGAGACGGATCATTGATTCTGAACCCATCTTGCCTGAGGCTGGAGCCACCCGGGACCGTATTCGTCCCGCAACGCCATGCAAAACCTGCGGTACAGGAGACTTTCGTCATTGGGAAACAGCAGAAGGTTGTCCATGTTTCTCCGCGTTGTCCTGCGGCTGGGCGCGTTTCTTGTTGTTCTTCTGGTCTGCTCGACGGTCCAGAACCGCCTCTGGTCAAGACAGACGGATCTCGGGAGCAGCTCCGGCCCCGGGAGCCGGCAGGAAGGAACAAGCCCGGCCCTCAAAAGCCCTCTCACCCTGCTGCTCATGGGTCTTGCTCCGAAGGAGGAACAGCAACTCCCCAGAATTGGCGGTATTCTGCTGGCGCATCTGGCCCCCGGCCAGCCGGTGCGCCTGCTCCATGCGCCTGGGACCACCCCGGTGGTGGTGCCGGGCAGCGGCGCCGTTGACCTGGAGCGGGCCTACAACATTGGCGGCGTAAGGCTCGTTGCGGAGCTACTGGAAACGCGCCTGAACCGCCCCGAGGACCTGGTTGATCGCTACATCCTGAGCAGCAGCCCGGCCCTGGCGGCATTTGTGGATGCCATGGGTGGCGTGCCCATGACACTGGACCCCCCTCTCGTGGCCGCGGCTCAAGGGGAAGAGGCCCCGGCCGCCTTGCAAGCCACGGATCCCCGGACGGCCAGCCCCGGTGTTGGTCCATGGGCCGAGTTGGGTTCCGGCGCCAGGCAACTCAGCGGCGCTCAGGTGGAAACCTATCTGCACACTTCCGGTCCCGCCCCTGAAGCAGCTTGGCAGTTGGAGCGGCAACGGCGGCTGCTGGGGGCCATGGTCCATCATCTGGACAGTGAGGCCATGCGTCAGCGCTGGCCCCGGTTGGCCCAGGACCTGGTGGATGCCAGCCGGACCAACCTGAGCCAGGGGGAGTTGTTCAGTGTACTGGCCATGCTCCAGGCGCAACCCTTGCGGCTGGTGGTTGAGCCCCTGTCCCCGGAGGTCGGGGTGCAGAACCACTTCTGGCCCCGGTCCCGTCTGGTTCCTGACGAGACTGTTCTGGTGGAAGGCCCCCTCGACGCGGCCATGGCCTTCAAACAGCAGTTGGAAGCCCGGGGAACCAATGCTGCCGTGGCTCCCACGCCGCCCGATGGCGTCACCCTGTCTCGAACCCGCCTCCTGGCCTGGGGCGCTGAGCCCCCCGCCAGCATCGGCAGTCTCCTGGGCGCCGCCGGGAGCCGCCGCCAGGACGCTCCCCTTGCGGATGCCGCGATCACGGTCCGGCTGGGGGCCGATTGGATCCCGTAATTACACTTGGCTACTGCACTTCGGGGCTACTGCACGTGAACCGGGGCTTCCTCCGTGACAGGCTCCCCGACAATCTCCCGGTAGACCCGATCATAGTGTCCAGCGGAGCGGTCCCAGCCGTAGTGCTGACCCATGGCGCGCTGCTGCAACTCCTTCCAGGAGGCGGGATGGCGATAGGCCTCCCAGGCCCGCACCAACGAGGTATAGAAGTCGATGGGCTCATAACGATCAAAGCAGAAGCCTGTTCCTTCGTTGCTGGCAGGATTGTGGGGGTGGACGGTATCCACCAGCCCTCCCACGTTGCGTACTATGGGAATGGAGCCGTAGCGCATGGCGTACATCTGGCTGATGCCACAGGGTTCAAAGCGGCTGGGCATCAGGAAGGCATCACTTCCCCCATACACCATCCGGGCCAGCTCATCGCTGTGGACCAGGTACACGGCAAACTTCCCCGGGAACCGGCTGGCGGCTTCCCAGAGGCGCGATTCAAACGAGCGATCCCCGGTGCCCAGCACCACCACCTGGCTGTCGGTGTAGGTGAGGGTGCGCTCACAGACCTGCAGCAGCAGGTCAACTCCTTTTTGCTCCACCAGCCGGGCCACCATGCCCAGCAAAAAGGCATTGGGTCGTTGCTCCAGACCAACCCGCCGTTGCAGGGCGGCCTTGTTCTTCCCCCGCGGAGCCAGGTCGTTCCGGGAAAACCGGGCCGGAAGCTTGTGGTCCGTCGATGGATCCCAAAGTCGCAGGTCAATGCCGTTGAGAATGCCCACCAGCTTCCCGCTGGTAAAGCTGAGGAGTCCTTCCAGTTGCTCACCGTATTCCGCGGTGCGGATCTCCCGGGCATAGGTGGGGGACACCGCCGTCACCCGGTCGGCATAGAGAATGGCTGCAGCCATGGTGTGATTGCCCTGCATGTACCAGGGGCACCAGGTGATGCGCTCCAGCTTCCAGCGCCAGGGACCCTGATATTTCAGGTTATGGATCGTAAATACCGTGCTCACCTGGGCGTCCTGGTGCATCCAGACCGGAATCATGCCGGTGTGCCAGTCATGGCAATGGATCACCTGGGGTTTCCAGGGGCCGTTCCACACAAACTCTGCCGCCGCATTGGCGAAAAACGTGAAACGCCAGTCTTCGTCCGCTCCACCGTACACATGCACCGTGTCGAAGCTGGGGTGCCCCACCAGGTAGATGGGGAAGCCGTGGATGGGGTGACGGGTTTCATAGACGGCAAAGTCCGCCCCCATGACCCTGCCCCGAAACGAAGGCTCCCCGGCAACGGTGAGACGCCGCCAGAGCCTGCCGTAGCCCGGCATGATCAGACGCACCTCGTGTCCCAGGGCCATCAGCGCCGCGGGAAGGGAGCCAACCACGTCCCCCATACCACCCACCTTGATCATGGGAGCGCACTCGGCAGCCGCAAAGAGCACGCGCATGGTCGGATCCTTCACACTGGATGGCGGGATCATTCTAGGGGCACAGGCTGCCGGTTCATTTGCGCTGGCGGCCCCAGCGCCCATGGGGTCCGCAGCGCCCAAGCGCCCCCATGTGGATACCCCTACCCGAAACCGGCCCCGCCATTGGCTAAAACATCATTCCCACTGACCCTGCGTCCCATGCTTCCCCCCATCTTCGCCCCATGCTTCGGCCAGGATTGGCCCAGCCGTGATCGCCATTACAAACAAGCCAAGCTCCACATGCTGAAAAGCTGGCGAGACGGCCTGGAGCGCAAGCTGGCGGCCGTCAACTCCGTGATCAGCACGCTGGAGGAACAACTGAATCGGGAATCCGCTGCCGAAGGGTGACAGACGGCTCCTCCCCCACGGCCTGCAGCACACTGAACACGTCGCCGCCAGCCGCCAGCCAGGCGGGGTTGGTGCGATCCGTGACCAACACCATCCCGGCAAACCCGAGGGCATTGATGTTGACCCCCTGGTGCTCTTCCCGCCGTCGGGGAACGGTGATGAACCAGTCAGCGGTGATCAGCAGGTTATAGGCGCCCTGGGGTTCCCCGTGCTCCTTGGCGGAGCCCAGGCCCAGGGACGCCAAATGCTGCCCGTAGAGCCTGTCCATCGTGGCGGCCAGATCCCCGTCCCGCTTCGGCAGCGCCGTTTTCCGCAATCGCCAGGGATAAACCCCGTCCGGCTGGTTGATCCAGGACTCCCACGGGAAGCAGGGCCGGGCCGGCAGCCTGGGCAGCAACTGGAGATGGCGATGGGGCTGGCTGGCGCCCGCCCCGGGGCCGCTATTGAAAAAGAGCAACCCGTCCTGCCGTTCCAGGAGGGCGGCGGCAGCCTGCCAGTCCTGGGAACTCAGCCAGCCCGACTGGGGCTGGTCCCCGTTGGTGATGAGCAACAGATGACCAGGGCGGATGGGGTATTTGTTCAGCAGGAGTGTGTGGGCCGGCCCCCAGGCCCCCAGCACCAGGCGTTGATCCGGGGGCAGGAAAGGATTGGCGCTGGCCTGGGGGCCGGCGGACCTCTGGGGGCGCCACCGCAACAGACGACGCACCTCCGCCCCCGCCGCCTTGGGAAGGGTCAGCAGATCCGTTGGCATGGGACAAAGGGCCCCCTGCTCCAGGGCTGTTGTCCCCACAGCCCGGGCCCGGGCCCCCAGACACTGACCATCCATGTGGAACCAGGGATGCCCTGGGAACATCTTTGCCGCTCCAGTGTCTTCCTTGTCCATGGACGTGGATGTGCTCATGGGAGCAAGTTTTCCCAATCCTGCCGGCCCCCCGGCGCAAGGCCCGCCAGCAATTCTCCACTCCACACCAGCGCCGTTTCCCCCTCCAGCGCCACCTGATCCCCCCCCCTGCCAACAACCGCAGGCGGCCGCCCCGGCGGGACAACTGTTGCGCCTTCAGCAGACGGCCCCCGGTGCGGGCAAACCAGTAGGGAGCCACCAGAGCATGGGCCGAACCCGTGACCGGATCTTCGGGGATTCCGGCCCGGGGGGCAAAAAAGCGCAGGGCGTAATCAGGGGGGTCCGCCCCTGCCCCATCGGGGTGGCCGGCCTGCATCACCACCAACCCCAGGTAGGGCCGTTGGCGCAATTGCTCCTGGTCCGGCGTCAACGCCGCCAGGGGGAAGCCGGTGCCCACCAGGGCAACCTCATAGTGGAGGGAGGAGGTCCAACGCTGCTGCACAGGGGTCCCCAACAGTTGATCCAATCCGGGATCCGGGGGAGCCTGATGCAGGCGACCCGTGGGCAAGCGAATACGGAACCCCGGCCCCCGCTGCTCCACCGGCAACGCCCCGCTGCGGGTGTGGAGATCCAGCCGCTGGCCAGAGGTCAGCACACCCCAGTGGGACAAAGCCCTGGCGGCCGCCAGGGTTCCGTGACCGCACAGGTCCACCTCCAGGGTGGGGGTGAACCACCGCAGCAGCCATTGTTCCTGCAGGGGCAGCAGAAAGGCTGTTTCCGACTGGGCGCATTCCGCCGCCAGGGTTTGCAGGGATTGCCCTGTCACCGGGCCGGCGAGCAGCACCACTGCGGCGCCGTTGCCCCCGAAGGGGCGGGTGGCGAACGCATCAACCTGGGCAATCCGCATGGCCGCCTTCCCCGTGCCTCCTCAGTGCTCACCATCATGACCTGTATCGCCACAGATCCCTTGCCATGGTGAACTCTCCCCAGGGAGAAAACGCGACCGAATCCGGAGCCGCACCACTCCAGGGCCATGGCCTGGTGGTGGCTGACGGGGCCTTGGGCCGCGCCATGGCGCGGGCTCTGCTGGCCCGGGCGCCGGCCTTGACCGTCACCATCACCGGCCGCGCCCCGGACCCGCGCCCGGCCACCCGGCGGCTCCTTCAACAGGCCCCTGACCGCCTCGCCTACAGCCTCCTGGATCTCTGCCGTGACGAGCAACTGGCGTCCCTCGCCAGCCAGTTGGACCACCTGGACCGTCCTCTGCGCCTGGTGGTGAACGCCAGTGGCTGGCTCCATGGCCCGGCTCCCCATCAAACGCCGGAAAAACGGCTGGCGGCGCTGCGCCGTTCCGCGCTGCACCGGAGCTTTGCCGTCAATGCCTGGGGGCCGGTGCTCCTCGCCCAGGCGGTGGCGCCGTCCTTGAAGCAAACCGATGGCCGGGCTTGGTTTGCCAGCCTCTCCGCCCGGGTGGGCAGCATTGGCGACAACCACCTGGGCGGTTGGTACAGCTACCGGGCCGCCAAGGCTGCCCAGAACCAGTTGCTCAAGACAGTTGCCCTGGAATGGCGCCGCACCATGCCGGGGGTGTGTGTGGCCTGCCTCCATCCCGGCGCCATGGACAGTCCTCTCTCCAGGCCCTTCCAGGCCCGGGTCCCACCTGGCAAGCTGTTCACGCCGGACTTCAGCGCCGCCGCGCTGCTGGGGGTGCTGCTGGCCCTCACCCCCCAGGACAGTGGCGGCTTCTGGGCCTGGGACGGCCAGCCCATTCCCTGGTGAATCGTTCCGGGCCGGTTCCGGCTGGCGGGCTGGTGGGTTCAGCCTGGGGCCGGATTGCTTTCCTCCGCCCAGGCATGGGCCTTCAGATCCTCCAGGGGAACGAGGTCCAGGGTGGAGATCTCTGTTGACGCCAGCACCACCGGCGGAGCCATGCCGTCCTCAAGGGCCTGCCGCCAGCGGCTGGCGCAGACGCACCAGCGATCACCGGGCCGCAGGCCGGGGAAGGAGAACTCGGGCCGCGGTGTGCTCAGGTCGTTCCCCTGGGCCATGCTGTAGGAGAGAAACGATGGGGTCACCACCGCGCAGACCGTGTGGCGGCCAATATCCAGGGCGTCAGTGCGGCAGACGCCGTCCCGCATCCAGCCGGTCATGGGCTGACAACCGCACGTCTCCAGGGGGCCGCCGAGAACGTTGCGGGGTTGAGCATCGGTGGTGGTCATGAATCAGGGAGGAGAGGTTGCCCAGGATATTGACGAAACAGGGGGACATGGCTAAAGGTCTGAATCGTTCCACCACGAACGAGACTCGACAACCCATGGACATGGACTGGGAATTCACGGAAGATGCGGCCTTTATGGCCCTGGCCGATGCGTTCAAGGAGAGTGGCCAGGTCTCGGCCATGGAGTTCCTGGCCAATGGGGAGGGGGCCTTTCACTTTCAAGACCTGGCCCAGAACGCGGCTGGGGAAGGGGTGGATCTGGCGGAAAGCGGCGCCATGGAGGAGTTCCAGCAGCAGGTGCTTAACGCCCTGGAGATGTTCTGCCGGGATTGAGCGTCGGGTTCCCGTATCCCCCATCAGGCCGCTCTCAAACGGACGGGGAATGATAGGAACCTGGTTGCGGTGATCGGCCGTGACCTTCTCCAACCGGGAAAGTCCCCTTAACGGAAGAGACTGGCGGAGACGGCGTCCGCCACTGCGGCAATCTGCTCCACCCCGGTGAAGGGATTGCCCAACACGGCTTTCAAGTAGCGCTCACCACGATAGCGGGGGCGGGAGAGCATCAGTCCTTGATCCAGCAGCAGTTGCCGGGTGTGGCGGCTCCAGGCCTCGCTGCTGCCGGCCGTGCGGGGGCGGAAGCAGACGATGTGCAAATCCCCGGACGGCATGATCAGGGGTAGGGGGGCCAGGGCATGCCGCAAGGTTCGAGCCCGTTGCAAGGCCCCGTCCAGCAGTTCCTCAATACCGTGCTGACCCAGGTGCCGCAGACCCAGCCAAAGCTTCAACACCTCTGCCGGACGGGTTCCCTGGAGGCCGCAATCTCCACCGTGGGCCACCCGGGCGGGCTCCATGTAGGCCAGGGGTGCGGCAAAGGCGTCTGCCAGCGCCTGGGGCTGACGCAGTAACACCATGGCCGAAGTCTTGGCGATGCCCAGCCACTTCTGGGGATTCATGGTGAGGGAGTCGGCCCGGTCCATGTGGGCAACCCGCTCCTGATGGCGCTGGCCCCCCAGTCCACAGACGGCGCCAATGGCGCCATCCACGTGGAGCCAGAGGCCGCGGCGGCGGCAGATGTCCCCCATGGGACCGATGGGGTCAACGGCGCCGCGGACGGTGGTGCCAGCCGTGGCCACCACCGCCAGGATCGGCTCCGTTTCCTTCTCCAGGGCCTCATCCAGCCGGTGGGGATCCAGGCGTCCGCTGGCATCGGTGGGCGCCAGACGCAAGGCCGCAGCAGGCAGACCCATCACCCGCAGAGCTTTGGCCAGGGAGTTGTGGCAATCGGCGCTGGCATAGAGGCAGGCCTGTTGCCCATCCAGCCCCCGCTGGTGGCGGGCCGTAACCAGGGCGGTGATGGTGCAGATGGTGCCCCCGCTGGCCATGACCCCCCCGGCATCGTCCCCCAGCCCCAGCCGTTGGGCAATCCAGCCCAGCAGGCGCCGCTCCAACCGGCTGAGGAGTGGGGAAAGCTCTTCCGCCAGCATGTTGTTGTTGAGCCAGGCGCAGACCAGTTCCCCCGCCACCGAGGCCGGGTTGGGCGGGGGATCCAGGTGGGCCATGGCCCCGGGATGCCAGGGGTTGTAGGACCCACGCACCACCGGCTCCAGATCCTCCATGAGGCGGGCGGCATCCAGTCCCCATGGCGCCGGCGCCACCGGAGGCAGGGGGATGGAGCGGGGGAGCGGCAACCGCTGGGGAGCGTCTTCATGCCACTGCTCCAACCGCGTCACCACCTGACGGATCAGGGCCAGCATGGTGTGGCTTTGCCGGCCAGGGGGCAAACTGCAGGGAAAGGTATCCAGGTCTGTTGATTGCACGGAATGATGAAATCAGGCTGGGATCACGGTCTCGCCACTTTGTGGATGGGGCGCCTGCTCCGCTGGGCCACGGTGGTGGGCAGGGGGGGGGAGGTTCCCGTGGCCGCAGTCATTCTTGACGGTCGCGGGCGCAGCATTGGTTGGGGGGCCAACCGACGGGAGCGGGACGGGGATCCCCTCGGTCACGGGGAACTGGTGGCCCTGCGGCAGGCTGCCGCCTTGCGGGGAGACTGGCGGTTTAACGACTGCACTCTGCTGGTCACCCTGGAGCCCTGCATCATGTGTGCCGCAGCCCTGGTGCAGGCGCGCATGGGTGGGGTGGTTTTCGGGGCGGCCGATGGGAAGCGGGGGGGATTGGGGGGCGTTCTGGACCTGAGCAAAAGCCCCGCCGCCCACCACCACATGGCCCACCAGGGTGGAATCCTGGCTGAGGAATGCGCTGCGCTGTTGCGAGACTGGTTCAGACAGCGGCGGTAAGGCGCTGGCGCAGCAGGCCAATCAGCCGCTCCACGTTCTCCGCGGCGCTGTTCTGACCCATGAGCCCGATGCGCCACACTTTGCCAGCTAAATCACCCAGTCCACAGCCGATCTCAATCCCTTCTTCGTCCAGCAAGGCCCGGGCAAACGCCTTGCCGTCCACCCCCTCGGGAATGCAAACCGTGGTGAGGGTGGGGAGGCGCAGACCCTCTTCCACCGCCAGCTTCAGACCAAGGGATTGCAGCCCTTCCCACAGCAGTTCGGCATTGCGGCGGTGGCGCTGCCAGGCGGCTTCCAGCCCCTCCTCCGCCAGCAGCCGCAGGGCTTCCCGCAGGCCGTAATTCATGTTCACCGGCGCCGTGTGGTGATAAATCCGGTCACTGCCCCAGTATTGGCTCAGGAGGGAAACGTCCAGATACCAGTTGGGAACCTTGCCGCTGCGGGACTTGAGACGCTCCTCCGCCCGTGGTCCGATGGTCACCGGCCCCAGACCCGGCGGGCAACTCAGGCATTTCTGGCTGCAACTGTAGGACATGTCCACACCCCAGCGATCCAGGAACAGGGGTACGCCCCCCAAGGACGTGACCGTATCCAGCAGGAGCAGGGCGCCGTGCCGGCGACAGGCCTCCCCCACCCCGTCCATGGGCTGCAGGACGCCAGCGGAGGTTTCTGCGTGGATGAGACCCAGGAGCCTGGGCTTGTGCTCCGCCAGGGCCGCTTCGATTTCCGCCAGGCTGAAGGCTTGCCCCATGGGCTTTTTGATGGCGACCACGTTGGCCCCGTAGCGGCTGGCCATATCCGCCATTCGATGCCCGAAATACCCATTGATGGCCACCAGGAAGGTGTCGCCCCGCTCCACGGTGTTGGCAATGCAGGTTTCCCATGCGGCGCTGCCGGTGGCGCTCACGGGAATGGTGAGCCGGTTGTCCGTTTGCCAAGCGTAACGCAACAGCTCCTGTACTTCTCCCATCAGGTGGAGAAAGGTATGGTCCAGATGCCCCACAGGGGGACGGGCCAGGGCCGCCAACACGTCAGGGTGGGCATTGGAGGGACCGGGGCCGAGGAGCAGACGCTCCGGCATGGCGAGGGGGGCTAGGGACAGACGGTGGGCCTGATCGACTGCGGATGCTGTGGGAGGGGGCAGAGTCTGGGTCACGAAGGGCCAATACCGGAGGGGACTGGGAAAAGGCTAAATCGCTGCGAGACCAACCATGGCGCAGGGGGCATGGCGAGGCAAGGGCAAGACGCTGCTCAGCGGTTGCGCACGTTCGCCTCCGCCAAGCCCCGGGCCAGATGCTGGAAGGGGGCGCGGACCAGGGGTCCAACCGGGATGCCGGCATCCACCAGCATCTCCTCCACCACGTCGGCCATCAACATGATGCTGCGGGCCGTGGGGCCTGTGGGCACACCCAGGGATTTATAGGTTTCGTTCAGCCCGCCCAGGACCCGCTCATCAAGGATCCGGTTGTCGCCAGCCACCAGTGCATAGCTGGCGTAGCGCAGGAAGTAGTCCATGTCCCGCAGGCAGGCGGAGAGGCGCCGGGTGGTGTAGGCGTTGCCGCCGGGATTCAGCAGATCAGGCTCGGCGCGAAACAAGCGGGCGCTGGCCTCGCGGACGATGCTCCCGGCCGCGGCGCTAATCCGCTCTGCTGCCGCTAGGCGTTGCTCCGCCGCACTGAAATAATCGCCAATCTGGTCCACGGCATCACGGTCCAGATAGCGGCCGCGGAGGTCGTATCGGCCGATCAGAGCAGCAAGCGCATCTGCCATGGAACTCAATTGACGGGCCGTCCCAGCCTATCACCGGCATTGGACAAGAGATCCCGGAGGGTCCGGGAGCCGTGGAGAATATGACAGAAATGGTTACGGTCGGAACAGGCCCGTTGGCCAAGGCGTTCACGCAACTCGGGAGGCGATCACCGCGGAATCCCTCACCTCGGGCAGCGTCCCACCTGGCCGCCCCCATGGACCGCAACTGTTCGCTGACAGCCGGCCTCATCCAGAACCGGGGTTCTCCTGGAAAACACGGGCGCCGTGACCCGGCCTGCACCCCACAGACCCGTGCCGACCTGAACACAGCACAGAACATTCCGGCCTCCGGGATTGGGGCCACCGCACAGGGAGAGGCATTTCCCTCCTTCCAGTAAAACCGTTACTTTGATACAAAAAATCCTCCTTGCCGGTTCCTAACCTAGCTCACTTGGGGTGCTTCCCCTTGTTTTCTAGCTTGATCTATGGCCAAAACTCCTCAGGACATTCTGGATCTGATCCGCAAGGAAAGCATTGAGCTGGTGGATCTGAAGTTCGTCGATCTGCCAGGAATGTGGCAGCACCTCACGGTTCATGCGTCCCAGATCAATGAAGACGCCTTCCACGACGGTCTGGCTTTTGACGGGTCGTCCATCCGTGGCTGGAAGTCCATCAACGAGTCCGACATGGCCATGGTGCCTGACCCGGAGACGGCATGGATTGATCCCTTCTACCGGGACAACACCCTCAGCCTCATCTGCTCCATCAAGGAGCCCCGTTCAGGAGAATCCTACGAGCGCTGTCCCCGCAGTCTGGCTCAGAAGACGGTGAAGTACCTGCAGGAGACCGGCATTGCGGACCAGGCGTTTTTCGGCCCCGAGCCGGAATTCTTCATCTTTGACGACGTGCGCTACCAATCCGCTGAAAGCGGTTGCTTCTACAAGGTGGATTCCATTGAGGGGCAATGGAATACAGGCCGGGAAGAAGAAGGGGGCAACCTGGGCTACAAGCCCCGCTATAAGGAAGGCTATTTCCCGGTGGCCCCCAGCGACAGCTTCCAGGACATCCGTAGCGAGATGTTGCTGACCATGTGCCAACTGGGCTTGTCTATGGAGAAGCACCACCATGAGGTGGCCACCGCTGGGCAGAATGAAATCAACTTCAAGTTCGACGATTTGTTGGCAACTGCCGACAACGTGATGATTTATAAGTACGTTATTCGTAACGTGGCGCGGAAGTATGGCAAGACCGTGACCTTCATGCCGAAGCCGGTCTTTAACGACAACGGCACAGGGATGCACGTGCATCAAAGTCTCTGGAAAGACGGCGCCCCCCTGTTCTTCAACGAAGCGGGCTATGCCAACCTTTCCCAGACGGCCCGTTGGTACATCGGGGGGATCCTTAAGCATGCTCCTGCCTTCCTGGCCTTCACCAACCCCACCACCAACAGCTACAAACGCTTGGTGCCAGGCTTCGAGGCGCCGGTGAACCTGGTGTATTCCCAGGGCAACCGTTCCGCGGCGGTTCGGATTCCCCTCACAGGCCCCGATCCCAAAGCCAAACGCCTGGAGTTCCGCCCTGGCGACGCCCTGGCCAATCCCTATCTGGCCTTTAGCGCCATGGTGCTGGCGGGGCTGGATGGCATCAAGAACCAGATCGACCCCGGCGAGGGCACGGAGATCGACCTGTTCGAGGCCTCCGAGGAGGAGTTGTCACGGATTCCCACGGTTCCCGCTTCCCTCAATGAAGCCCTGGAAGCTCTGGAAAACGACAAGGATTTCCTCAAGCAGGGGGATGTCTTCACCGACGACTTCATCGAGAACTGGATTGCCTACAAGTACGAGGAGGTGCAGCAGTTGCGCCAACGGCCCCACCCCTACGAGTTCACCATGTACTACGACGGCTGAGGGCTAGGACGGCTGAAGCTCAGCCGCGGCCAGGGTGGCCAATCGGTGGGACCAGTCTTCCACCATGGTTGCCTCCCTGGCTTCCACCATCACCCGCAGCAGCGGCTCCGTGCCGCTGGCGCGAACCAGAACCCTGCCGTCCCGGCCCAGGGCGGCTTCCGCTGCCGCAATCCCCTCTTGCAGGCGGGAATTACATCTCCATGTCTTTCTTGCCTGGGAATCTGTTATTCTCACGTTGGTTAATTTCTGAGGATAGGAGGAGAAACTTTCCTCAACCAATGCCGCAAGGGAATGGCCGCTTCCGGCGATCAGTTGTGTGAGTTGCAGGGCCGTCATCAAGCCATCGCCGATGGAATGGTGCTGGTTCCACAGCATATGGCCCGACTGCTCACCCCCCAGCGCCGCTCCGGTGCGCTCCATGGCCGCATAGACATGCCGGTCCCCCACGGGGGCTTCTTCCAGCATCCCACCCCGCTCCGTCCAGGCCCGTCGGAAGCCCAGGTTGGCCATCTGGGTGATCACCAGACAACGGTGCGGCAGCCCGCCCCGGGCATCCAGCGCCCCACCCCAGAGATACAAAATATGGTCTCCATTCACAGGCCGACCACGGGAGTCCACGGCCAGGCAGCGGTCCGCATCCCCATCAAACGCAATACCCAGATCCGCTCCCTGGTCCTCCACCACGGCCTGCTGCAGTGGACCCAGGTTGGTGCTTCCACAGCCCACGTTGATCCGGTGGCCGTCCGGCTGACCGTGGAGGGTGGTCACTGCCGCGCCAAACTGCTGGAACAGGCTGACCGCGCAGGAGGTGGCCGCGCCCCAGCACAGATCCAGAATCACCCGCAGGCGGCGGCCCTGGCCAGGCTCCAACTGCTGCAGCAGTCCCTGTTCATAGACCTTGAGCAGGTCATGGCGTTGGCTGCTGCTGCCCCCCCCATGGCATCCCAGGGGCGCCGGACCCTGCAGCCTCTGCTCCAGATCCTTCTGCTGGCGGAGAGGCAGCTTGCATCCATCCCTGGCAAACACCTTGATGCCGTTATCCGCCGGAGGGTTATGGCTGGCGGAAATCATGAGTCCCCCCGCCGCCTGCTGACGGCGGGTCAACCAGGCCACTGCCGGGGTGGGACAGAGGCCCAGATCCCACACCTCCCGCCCTGCCGCCAACAGGCCGGCCTGAGAGCAGCCACCAGCATGGGGCTGCTCCTGCGGGAGTCTCGACCCAGCAACACCGGCCGACCCTGCTCCAGCACACGGCCACAGCAATAGCCCAACCGGAGCGCTAAAATTGGCGTCAGTTCTACCCCCACCCGCCCACGGATGCCGTCAGTCCCGAAGACCGGTGCGGGAGGCTCCACAGCCAGTCCAGGTTCAGGGAACAGCAGGTCACTCATAGAAGAATCCCCGTGGCAGGACCTTAACCGACAACACCAGAGGTCCGCCAGTGCATTCCGCTTTTGGTCGGCAGTTCGGCGCAGACCATGGCTGAGGAGGTTGGCGCCCCATGCCAAGCCTGAACGCCCCCGTTTCCCCCCATTGCTCCATAGACGCCGCTTCCGTGTCCGCAGCCGCTGGCATGGGTTGCTGGGGGTCGTGGCGCTGCTGAGCGCCGTCAGCCTGTCGAGCTGGGGCCTGCTGGTGGCGGGGCGCAGTGCTTTGGCCCAACGTCAACGCCCCCTCAATCGCTGGAGTTCCCCGGCGCTGCTGCGCCGCACGGCCCGCTACAGCCCCGATCCGTCCCAACGGCGTCAGGCCCGCCTGGTGCTGGCGGCCGCATCGGAAGGACCCGACGAGCACTTGTACTGGTTGGCGGGGCAAGCCTGGGGGGAACACCGTGGTCTGCGCACAGAGCCCTCCGTGGTGCTGGCCCTGCTGGCCATGGCGGAGCAGCGTCGTGGGCGGAAGGAGGCGGCAGAGGGA
>NZ_JENA01000005.1 GCF_000586015.1 Candidatus Synechococcus spongiarum SH4
GCCGACGGCGCCAACTCCACCGCCGTAGCCCATGCACGGCTTTCCAGCGATGGCGCAACCCTTGAAGACGTCACCGTCGTCTTTCGCCAGTCGCCCCGGTATCCGGGCCGTCTGCACTTTGGCGCCCGCGTGGTCTTCGCCAGAGACGGAACTCTGTTTGTGACCCTCGGGGAACGGTTCCAGGACCGATGGCGGCAGCAGGCCCAGGATCTCCGCTCCCACCTGGGCAAGGTGGTGCGGCTGCGCCCCGATGGCACAGCGCCTGACGATAACCCGTTCCTTGACCGCGACGATGCCCTGCCGGAAATCTGGTCCTATGGACACCGCAATGTTCAGGGGGCGGCCATCCACCCGGAGACGGGCAAGTTATGGATCAGTGAGCATGGCCCCCGCGGTGGCGATGAACTGAACGTCCCCAGGCCAGGGGGAAATTACGGCTGGCCCCTGGTGTCCCATGGGGTGGAGTACTCCGGTCGGCCGGTGGGTGGTGGCCACAGGCGGGCGCCGGGACTGGAGGATCCCGTCGCCACATGGACCCCGGCCATTGCCCCTGGCGGTATTGCCTTCTACACAAGCCCGGAATTCCCGGGCTGGCAGGGCAACCTGCTTGTATCCGGTCTCAGGGCCCGGGCCATTCTCCGTCTGGAACTGGAGGGTGAGTCCGTGGCGCATGAGGAACGGCTCCTTGCCGACGAGGGCCAGCGCATCCGCGATGTGGCCGTCGCCCCTGACGGTGTTGTTTATGTCTTGACTGACGACGAGCAGGACGGCGGGATCCTTCGCCTCGTTCCAGGCGGTTGATGGTGCGCTGTTCCCCGGCGCCCAGGCTCAGGACTCAACGTGACTGCTGGCTTGAGTCCGGGGCCAGGGGGCTTCTGGAGAGGCAGGGGGCACCGGCCGTCAACGCCGTCAACAGGGGTGGGGGTGGCAGACCCTTTCACTCCAGTAGACAACTGCACCCTGTGCCTCCAACTGGCGGCGGCGGTGCCGCGCCTCGTGGAACGCCACAGTTTCGTGGTTTCGATCACCAGAGAGAGACCAACTGATCCGAACCATTGCGCCTCAGAGCGGAAACAACAGTGCTCCTATCCTAAAACAGTGACCAGGGACACAGTTCTGGTCACTTCACCATCAAGCCGCTGACCGGACTTGAACCGACGACCCACGCTTTACGAAAGCGTTGCTCTACCAACTGAGCTACAGCGGCTAACCATGGAATCCTAAGTTAGCGCCAGTCCAAGTCACCCATGGCTCCCCAATCCCCTCATCCTCTGGATCCCCAGCTCAAAGCAAAACTTCAAGAAGAGTTAAGGACTCCATGGCAGAGCCTGCGGCGGGCGCTGTGGATTGCTCTGGAGGCCTCGGCGGCCCTGGGGCTGGCGATCATGGTGTTGCGGCTGGTTGGCGGAGAAACAGTGGACCTGAACGACGTGCTTATCCAGGTGGGTGCAGTGGTGTTGTTTGGCTACCTGCTCTGGAAGGACCGCTCCCCCAGACCCGAGGTCAACCCTGGCCAGACCGGAGAAAGCACGTCGCGGAAGGGGCGCTGACGCTGCAGAGACGCTGCAAATGGGGCCCACCTCAAACATTCAACGTGCGCCTCACCATGACCATCGAGAAGGCTTCCAGCCGGTCCCCCTCCTGCCAACCCGTGAAGCGACTCACGCCCACGCCACATTCATAGCCGGCATTGACCTCCTTCACCCCGTCCTTGATGCGGCGGAGAGAGTCCAGATCCCCGTCATGGACCACCTGACTGCCCCGATGCACCCGTAGCCGGCAGTTGCGCTGCAACTTGCCTTCCGTGACGTAACACCCGGCCACGGCGCCATTGCCGATGGAGAAGACGGCCCGCACCTCCGCCCAGCCCAGGGGCTCTTCCACCAATTCCGGTTCCAGGAGGCCCTCCATGGCTCCCTGGATGTCCTCCAGAAGTTTATAGATGACGTCATAGTTGCGCACGTCTACGGAAGCGGCTTCCGCAGCTCGTCGCGCACCACTGGCCATGGAGGTGTTGAAGCCGATGACCACGGCGCCCGAGGCGGTGGCCAAATCAATGTCGGTTTCCGTGACCTCTCCGGGGGAGGACAACAGGACACGAATCTGCACCTCTTCTTGAGAGAGTTGTTCGAGGGATCCCAGAATGGCCTCCAGAGACCCCTGAACATCGGTCTTGAGAATGAGGTTGAGTTCCTTGAGTTCACCCTCGGCCGCCTGGTCCGACAGGGCTGTGAGGCTGACGCGACGACTGGCCATCTGCTGGGCCAACCGGGCTGTGCGGGCATCACTGACCCTGTCACTGACCACGGCGCGGGCAGACTTCTCGTCTGCGAACACCTCGAAGGCATCCCCCGCTGTGGGCACTTCACTGAAGCCAAGGGCTTCCACGGCGGCAGAGGGGAGACCTTCCACGAGCCGCTCACCCTGGTCATTGACCATGGCCCGGATCTTGCCCAGAACCGGACCGGCGGCGATCACGTCGCCAGGTCGCAGGGTGCCGTTCTGCACCAGCAAGGTGGCCACCGGTCCCTTGGCCTTGTCCAGGTGGGCCTCCACCACGGTTCCTCTGGCCAGCCGCTCGGGATTGGCCTGCAGATCCTCCACATCGCTCACCAGAAGGATCATCTCCAGCAGCTTGTCAATGTTCTGGCCCTTGAGTGCGCTGACGGGGACCATGACCGTGTCGCCCCCCACTCCTCACTCATCAAACCGTGGTCGGCCAACTCCTGGCGCACCCGGTCCGAGTTGGCGCCCTCCTTGTCCATCTTGTTGATGGCCACCACGATTGGCACCTCCGCGGCCCGTGCATGGCTGATGGCTTCAAGGGTTTGCGGGCGCACCCCATCATCGGCGGCAACCACCAGAACAGCAATGTCGGTCACCTTGGCGCCCCGTGCCCGCATGGCTGTAAAGGCCTGGTGACCGGGCGTATCCAGGAAGGTGATGAGGGAAGGCTTCTCCTCGTGGACCACCTCCACCTGGTAGGCGCCAATGTGCTGGGTGATGCCGCCGGCCTCTCCCGCCGCCACACGGGTGCTGCGAATGGCATCCAGCAGACTGGTCTTGCCATGGTCCACATGGCCCATCACCGTCACCACGGGCGGACGCCGGCTGAGGTTCTCAAGGTCCTCGTCCTCGATCATGGCAACCGTCTTCTTGGCGGCGGCTTCAACGTCGTCCTCCATAACGGGCACCCCGAACTCCTCGGCCACCTTCTCGATGGCCAGCAGATCCAGGGATTGGGTCACCGTTGCCGAGATGCCTTTGAAGAACAAGGACTTGATGATGTCCGAGCTGTCCACGCCTAGGGCCTCGGCCAACTCCTGGACCGTCAGATTGCCTTCCGGAACCACAAGCATTTCAGGACGCTGCTGCTTGGCCTCCCGGGCTTGACGCAGTTCCATGGCCCGTCGCCGTTGCCGTTGCCGGGCGGTCTCCTTGGGCTTCTTACGCCGCTTTGTCTTGGTCTTGACTGCGGGTTGGCCTGCCCCTGCCTGGGGCTTGCCGGAAGGGCGGGCCAACGACGCGGACAGCACCGCAGCAGCCCCTTCGCTGGCAAAGCCTTCGCCAGCATTTACGTCTTCGTCATGGATGCCGATGATGTGAACCTTGGTGCGCTGTTTGCTGGCAGCGCCACCACGTCGCAACTGCTCCAGGCGGGCCGAATCGTCCCAATCCTGACGCCTGGATCGCCCACCGGCAGCGGTGCGGGCGCGACCACCGGGAACGCCACTGCGGGGCGGACCGGGGCGCCGCGGCGGTGTGGGGGATTCCGTCGTGGTTTTGGGATCGTGCTTGGGGCGCGTTGCGGTCGGTGCGGTTCCGGAAGCCCCCTCCTTACCCAGAACTTCACTGGGGGCCGCAGGCCGTCGCACCCCTGGGGGAAGTCCCCCCTGGGGCCGCTCGGCGCCGGCCCCTCCGGGACGGCTGACGCCCGGAGGACCGCCTGGGGCGCGATGCAGGGGACGGCCCACCAGTTCCGATGCCCGGGAGAGTCCAGCCGGTTTCGGTCGCCGCTCACCCGTTGCGGGACTGTCCCGCACAACCGGGTTGCCACTGGCGCCGCCCCCACGCTGGAGCCGCCCCACGAACTCCGGACGGTTCTGCTGTGGCGGTGCATCCACGCCTCCGGATCCGGAGCGCTGTGGCGTGCCGGGGCTTTCCGTCCTGGTGTTGGGACGGCGCGCCACGATTTGGGGCTGTCTTACAGGCGGCCGCGCCTGGGGCGTGGATTGCCCTGACCGGGCGCCATCAGAACGCCCCCCCAGCGCTGAGGACCGGGAACGGGGCATCCCGGATGCCACCACAGAGCGTGGAGCTTTTGCACCGGGACGACGGAGTCGTTGATCCACTGCCTTGGCGGCTTGCGGGGGGCGACCGGGGCCACTGGAAACCTTGGGGGCAGCAGGCAGGGACGGCTTCCTGGGGGGGGGACCGTTGCCGACCTGTCTCCTGAACGCAAGCGCTGATCTTTGGCTGGCCTGGGAGTCGGTGTGGAGGTTGGGGATGATACGGGGCTGGGGCTGGCGCCGCCAGTGGACTTGCGAACCGGTTTCTCGCCCACAGGGGACCTTGCGGCGGCAGGCTTGGGGGGCGCCATGAGCGGTGGCGGCTGCTTGGCCACGGGGGGACTTGCCGCCTTGTCCGGTGGAGTTGTCCCCTTGGCCGGCTTTGCGGCTGCTTTTCTGACCGCAGCAGACACCTTGGACGGCTTGCTGATCACCGATGGTGATTTTGGTGATTTGCCCCCCGGGGATCCTGCCCGCGCCTTGGACGCCTTCCCCGCCCCGGCAGTAGTCGCAACTTCCGGAGACTTCTTGGGCGCAGTGGGCCGCACCACAGTGGGCCGCACCAGCCTGGGCTTCTGGAGCGGCTTGGGTTCCGTAGATGGTGATTTGCCCCCTGGGGATCCTGCCCGCGCCTTGGACGCCTTCCCCGCCCCGGCAGCAGTCGCAACTTCCGGAGGCTTCTTGGGCGCAGTGGGCGCCGCCGCAGTGGGCCGCACCAGCCTGGGCTTCTGGAGCGGTTTGGGTTCCGCAGACGGCGGTTTCACCAGCGTAAGACCTGCCTTTGCCCTTGACCTCTTGCCAAGGGTCTTCCCTTTGGCGGGCTGATCCGCTGGTTTGCCCTTGACCTTGACCACACTGGGGCGCCGCGGATCCTTCTTGCTTCTGGAGGTGCTGGCCAGCCTGACAGGGCCGGGGGCTGGCTCCTTGGCTGGTCGGGATGGCTTTCTATGGAGTTTCTGGTCAGCAGAAGACGGCTTGGGGGCAGGCTTGCGCGGGGCGGAGGCTTGTGGCGGCGCCGGTCGTGCGGTCACCGCCGCCTTGGCTTTCAACCGGGAGGCTGGCTGAGCCTGGCCGGGCTTGTCCGGTCCAACGGTCTTCTCCTTCTGGACGGCCTTGTTTTTGTAGGCGGACGCCGAGTCTTCCGTCAGGTGACCTTCAGCCACAAGGTGGCCAATGACGGTTTCGGCCTGCCCCTCGGTGATTGAGCCGCTGTGGCTCTTGACGGGGATGGAAAGCTTCTTTGCAGCATCAAAAACAACGCGCCATGAGGGAAGGCTAAGGGCGCGCGAAAGCTCATTGATACGGACGTTGCCGCTTTTGGTCATGCGTACTCCAGACGAGCGATGAGGGTTTGACCCCATCGAGCCCTCCTTATGCAAGGGCTGTTGACATCCTGCCCCAGGGAAGGCGAGCACTACTGGAGAGCCTCACCAGAACCTTGGCTCCGCAAGACCTCCCTTCAGAAAGGCTTGCAGACGCGAACCAGAACCACTTGAGTCTATAGGACAAAAGCCGTGGAGCTTGTGGCGTCGGACTGGAGGGTGGGCGTAAGACCAAAGGCTGCGGCGCGGAAAAGCCCTGTCATCCTACAGGACAATCCTGACCGGGCTCCTTGTTTTGCGGCTCAACCCTGTCCAGTTCGGCTGCCAATGTGGCGTCAATGGCGGAATGATGGGAAATTCGCAAGCTTCTCTGGATGCGTTTTCGTCGCCGGGCGTCTTGCAGGCACCGCCTGGACCGGCACACATAGGCGGAGCGGCCAAACCCCTTGCCCAGGCCCAGGCCCCCTGACGCCAGCCGCACCAGCCGCAGCATCCGGGTGCGGTCCTTCAGGCAGGCGCAACTCACACAACGTCTCACAACCGGCCTTGGGGTGGCGCTCATTGCTGTTGTTGCCAGAGCGCCTGACCGTCAAGATCATCCCGCTGGGGATAGAGCTCCCGCAGGCGGGCATCCTCCTCGGCGCGCATGGCCTGTTCCGCCTTGATGCGCGCCTCTGCTTCCACTTGGGCTTTTTCCTCCTTCTGCCGCTGCGCGATGAGTTTGGCCACGATGGCGTCCTCTTTCCCCTGGTCGTACTCCGTGGAGTTTTTAATGTCGATCTTCCACCCCGTGAGTCGTGCGGCCAAGCGGACGTTTTGCCCCTGACGGCCAATGGCCAGGCTCAACTGGTCCGGGGGAACAAGCACATGGGCATGCCGGGCTTCAGGATCCACCAGCCGCACCTGACCCACCTTGGCGGGGCTCAGGGAATGGGCAATGTACTGGGCTGGATCCGCCGACCAGCGGATCACATCAATCTTCTCGCCCCTGAGTTCATTGACCACCTGCTGGATCCGGGAACCACGGGCCCCGATGCAGGCGCCTACAGGGTCCACTTCCCGCTCCGTGCTGTCCACAGACACCTTGGTTCGTGTCCCCACGGAACGGGAGGGTGGGTTGGCTTCCCGGGCCACGGCCACAATGCGCACGGACCCCTCCTGGATTTCCGGGACCTCGTTCTCGAACAGGTAGACCACCAGCCCCGCATTGGCCCGTGAGACAAACAACTGAGGCCCTCGCCGCGGCGCCTCCGACACCTCCTTGAGAAACACCCGGAAGGTGGCGTTGGCGCGATAGTTGTCATTGATAAGCTGATCTCGCCGTGGAAGCTCCGCCTCCACTTCCGGCCGTCCAAGACCGGAGCTGACGGCCATGATCACGCTCTGGCGTTCAAAGCGCAGGACACGGGCGCTGAGCACAGGATCCTCCAGGTCCGCAAACTCCTCCTGGATCATGTGACGCTGGTGATCCCGGAGCCGCTGGGCCAGCGTCTGCTTGGTCTGTGTGGCGGCCATGCGGCCGAAGTCGTCCCGATCCGGCGTGACATCCAGCACCACCGTGTCGCCAATCTGGGCATCTTCCGCCACCTGCTGCACATCCACCAGAGCGATCTGGTGGTCCTCGCTATCCACCTGGTCTACGATGATCTTGCTGGCCAGAACCTGGAAGCCCTCCTCGTCAAGACTGAGAGAGACGTCGAAGTTCGCGAAATAATCCCCCTCGAACGGATCTTCACCGCTTCCCAGCATCTGTGTGCGCCGGTACTTTTCATACCCCTTGAGAAGGGATTCCCGCAGAGCGTGCTCAACCGTACTGGGGGGCAGCTTCTTCTCTTCGCTGATGTTCTCGATCAGGGCCGCCAAGCCCGGAAGCATTACGAGCGACATGGATGGTCAGGTTGTGGATAACGAAAGGGCGGCTGGCTAGCCGGATGGGCCGCTGGTGAGTCGGACCTGCAGCACCTCGCCACGGGGAACACAGGTGATGCGGCCCTTGCGGTTCAGGCGGACCACGGTCTCATCCCGGCCCATCAGGGCGCCGTGGATAACGTCGTGATGCCCCTGGCGCTGGCGGTGGAGTTCCACGGGGAACCCACGAAAGCTCTGGAAATCACGATCACTGACCAGATCCTCGCTGAGGCCAGGGCTGGACACCTCCAGGACAAAGGCCGTTGCAAAAAGTTCAGCTTCATCAAGGAGAACCCCCAGACGATGGCTGAGCTTTTCACAGTGAACAATAGACACGTCACCTCCGTCCAGGCGGCGGATTGCGACAACCACCGCCAGTGGCTGACGGTGGGCCTGAACGGCCACGTCACACACAACCAGACCCAGGGGTCCAGCGGCGGTCTCGGCATGACTGCGGATTGTGGGGACTAGGACATGAGTCAAGGCACGGGTCTGGACAGACTCTCAGGACCAACTGAGGGGAGACTCCCCGCCCAACCTCCATGGCGTCAAAGTGCCTGGAAAACAAGCACGGATGCCATGAAAATCGAACGGACCCAGTGGCAATGTGGGGAAAAGCTAGCAACCCTTTCCGCCCATTGACACACCCCACAGCATGGACAGTGGCTCAACTGACAGACCCTCACCTGTTGGCCGACCCTCGTGGGCGGTATCGCGGCGTCGACAGCTATGCCCTGTTCCGAAGCTGTCTTCGCTCTGTACGCAGCGCCGATCCTGACCTCATCCTGCTAACCGGTGATCTGGGCCAGGATGAAACCTGGGCTGCCTATGGGTTGCTTCGGGATCAACTGGCCACCTGCGGCAGTCCTGCTCTGGTGATGGCGGGGAACCATGATCACCCCCATTTGCTGAGAAGCTGTCTGGGGCGACAGGCCTCGGTTGCACCCTGTGGCGTGGCTGTGGGCAACTGGTTGGTGGTGGGTCTGAACTCCCACGTGGCCGGCTGCAAGGGGGGCCACATCTCCACGGCGCAACTGGACTGGCTGGCCAGCACCCTCTCCACCCATCCAGGCCCCTGCCTGGTGGCCCTGCACCACCCGCCCACCATGATCGGTTCCCCGCGCATGGATCCCATCGCCCTGGAGACGCCTGGGCGTTTGCTGAACCTTCTCCGGAACGTTCCCCAGGTGAAGGGGGCGGTGTTTGGCCATGTGCATCAAGCCTGGCAGCAGCAGGCCCCCCTGCCCCTCATGGCCTGTCCGTCCACGGCAATGCAGATTGCGCCAGCCCAGCCCAGCGCCTATCCCGACGCGCCGGGCTGGCGGCTTCTGCGGCTGGCGGCCAACGGTGGGTTGCACACCCAGGTGATGCGGATCGTCAATGGACAGACCACACCGGAAAAGTCCCTGTGTCCCGGTTTATCTGGCTAGCTTGTGCTGTAAAACCCCACTGTGTTGTTTCCGTACGACCCAAGGGCAACGTTCACCCCCATGGCTCGGTTGCTATTGCGCAGATGGGCTTCCGCCCTTGCCACTGCCGCAACCCTTGCACTGGCGCTGACACTGGCATTCCCCCAACCCCTCCCGGCCCAGGCCCATGGCTTGACCACAGCGGAAACGCCGGGGCCGGCAACCACCCAGGCCCATGGCCACAGCTTTGTTGCCATGGCCGTACAGCAGGTGGCGCCGGCTGTTGTCCGCATTGACACGGAGCGCCGTGTCCGTGGGTCCGGTCTCAATCCCATGCTGCTGGACCCTCTCCTGCAGGACGCCCTGGGAGATCTACCCAGTACCCATCAGCAGCACAGCCAGGGTTCGGGGGTGGTGATTGCCACGAATCCGGAGAACAACCATGCCCTGGTGCTCACCAATGCCCACGTGGTGGACGGGGTTGACAGTGTGGAGGTGACGTTGTCGGACGGGCGTTCCTTCACTGGCGCTGTCAGCGGCAGTGATTCCGTTACGGACCTGGCTTTGGTGGCGCTGCGTACGGGTGACAGCGCCATCCAGGTGGCGCAACTGGGGGATTCCGCAAGCCTTGAGGTGGGGGACTGGGCCATCGCCCTGGGCAATCCCTACGGGCTGGATAGCACGGTCACCCTGGGCATCATCAGCAACTTGCACCGCAGCATTGCCAGCCTGGGATTCGTCGACAAACGCCTGGAACTTATCCAGACCGATGCCGCCATCAATCCCGGCAACTCCGGCGGTCCCCTGGTGAATGCCGCCGGCGAGGTCATCGGGATCAACACCTTGGTGCGCAGCGGCCCCGGGGCGGGGTTGGGATTTGCCATTCCCATCAACCTGGCTCGCCAAGTGGCCGTTCTCCTGGAAAGCCAGGGGGAGATCACCCACCCTTATCTGGGGATTCAGATGGTGCAGTTGACCCGGCGCCGTGCTCGGAGTCATAACGCTGATCCCAACACGCTCCTGAAGCTGCCTGAACGGGATGGGGCGCTGGTCCAGAATGTGGTTGAGGCCAGTCCGGCGGAGCGGGCCGGATTGCGCCGGGGCGATCTGGTGGTGGGCGCTGGTCACCAGACCGTTCATGAACCGGAAGAATTGCTGGCTCTTGTGGAAGCGTCCCAGGTGGGTCAGCCCCTGGAGCTCCACATTCAGAGAGGCGAACAGGAGTTTCAGTTGGAGGTGACCCCCGAGGCCATGCCCAGGTGAGCATGGCCGGCGGCCATGGGGAAACGTCAGCGCCCTGCTAAAATCTCCCCCGCTGTATATGGGACATGGGCGACCTGCAGACCCGCATCAAACAGGCCGTGGCAGAGGCGGCAGTGGAGCAGATCCGGAGCGGCATGGTGCTGGGCCTGGGATCGGGATCCACGGCCGCCCTCATGATTGAAGCTTTGGGGGAGAAACTGCGCCAAGGCCAACTGGAGAACATCACAGCGGTGCCCACCTCCTTTCAAAGTCAGGTCCTGGCCAGCAGACTGGCCATTCCCCTGGTGGATCTCAACCACGTGGAAGCGGTTGATCTGGCCATTGACGGCGCCGATGAAGTGGACCCTGGCTTCCAGTTGATCAAAGGCGGTGGCGCCTGCCATGTCCAGGAAAAGCTGGTGGCCTCGGCGGCGCGCCGCTTCCTGGTGGTGGTGGATGCCGGCAAGCTGGTGGACCGGCTGAATCTGGACTTTCTCCTGCCGGTGGAGGTGCTTCCTGGCGCCTGGTCCCTGGTGAGTCGCCGTCTTCGCTCCATGGGGGCCGAATGTGAACTGCGGATCGCGCAACGGAAGGCCGGTCCGGTGGTGACCGATCAGGGCAATCTGGTTCTGGATGTGCGCTTCCCGGGGGGCATTGGTGACGGTGCGGAACTGGAGCATCAACTCAATGCAATTCCTGGCGTGGTGGAAAACGGCCTGTTTGTCAGCCTGGCGGACCAGGTGCTGGTGGGGGAGGCGACGGAGCAGGGCATTCAGGTGCGTACACTGGCGCCCCCTGGGGACCGCTAAGGGTTCTGTCCACAATCTTTCTTGAGCCGCCGCCGCACGGATTCCCCATGGCTATGGAGCCCCTCGCTGGCCGCCATGGCCATCACGTGTTCACCTGTGGCCGCCAGCGCTTGGTGGGTGTAATGGATCAGACTCATATTGGTCATGAAGGTTTCCACCCCGAGGGCGCCGGCAAAGCGAGCCGTGCCACTTGTGGGCAGGGTGTGGTTGGGGCCGGCCAGATAGTCCCCCACCGCCTCGGGCGTCTCGGGGCCAACAAAGACGGCTCCGGCATGGCGGATGCGGGGCAGCAGGGCGTCGGGCCGGGCCACCAGGAGTTCCAGATGTTCCGGCGCAAATTCATTGGCCAGCTTAACGGCGTCAGCCAGGGTGGCCACCTTGGCCGCCAAGCCCCAATCCTGCAGGGACCGGATGCTGGTGGCCGGCTTGGGGTGCGTTTCCAGTTGCCGGGTCAGGCAGGGGAGGAGACGGGACAACAGATGATCGCTGGTGGTCAGAACAATGGCGGCAGCCAGGGGATCGTGCTCGGCCTGCGCCAGGAGATCAGCCGCCACCAGGTCCGGGTCTGCCGTCTCGTCGGCAATCACCAGAACCTCGCTGGGGCCAGCCAGGGCGTCGATGGCCACCGTGCCGTAGACCGCCTTCTTGGCCATGGTCACATAGACGTTCCCAGGCCCCGTGATCACGTCCACGGCAGGGATGGTCTCCGTGCCATAGGCCAGGGCCCCAATGGCCTGGGCCCCTCCCACCCGGTAGATCCGGTCCACGCCGGCCAGGGCTGCGGCCGCCAACACCGCCGGATTGACCGAACCGTCCCCGGAGGGGGGCGTCACCATCACCACCTTCTCCACCCCGGCCACCTTGGCGGGAACAGCGTTCATCAAGACGGTGCTGGGATAGGCGGCGCGGCCGCCGGGAATGTAGAGCCCCGCCCGCCCCATGGGTCGCCAACGGCGTTGCAACCGCTCTCCGTAGGGGCCGGTCACGTCAATGTCCGGGGGGCATTGCCGGCGGTGGAACGCCTCAATGCGGCTGTGGGCGGTTTCCAAAGCCAGCCGCAACTTCGCCGGCAAGCTGGCCAGGGCCTGGGGGCCGGCCTCCGGGGGCACCATCAACTCCTGGGGGGAGGCAAAGCGCTGCCCGTCAAAGCGGGCTGTAAAGTCCAGCAGGGCAGCATCCCCCTGTTCCCGCACGGCAGCAAGGATCGTCTCCACTTGCCGGGTGTGTTGCTGGTTGCTGTCGAGGCGCGCTGCAATCCGCCGTAGACGAGCCCGAGCATCTTCAACTGTCCGCAGAATCGGCAGACCGGGCAGTGCCATGGTTGCGGCCCCCATTAGGCGATGACTAGAGGCATGGTCTTAGGGTAGACTCAAACCCCTTACAAAACATTCAGCCACCTTTGGCCAACATCAAATCGGCACAGAAGCGCATTGCCATTGCTGAGCGCAACCGGCTGCGCAACCGCATGTACAAGGCCGGGGTGCGGACTCTGGTGAAGAAATGTCTCGGGGCCTGCACAGCCTGCGGCGACCAACCCGACGAGGCGGGGCGGGAACAGGTAACCACCGCTATTCGTGTTGCCTTCAGCCGGATTGACAAGGCGGTGAAGCGGGGTGTTCTCCACAGGAACGCCGCAGCCCACCAGAAGTCCCGCCTCAGCCGGGCCGTCAAGCAGGCTCTGGAACCGGCCGCACCGGCCGCCGCCGCCAATGGCTAAGGCTGGTGCGCCGCCACTCGTCAGCCCCCCCTTGGTGGATAGCCATTGCCATGTGGTCTTTGGGGATTTTCAAGACGATCTGGACACGGTGGCCCAGCGGTGGCGGCAGCAGGGGGTCCGCGCCCTGGTCCACGCCTGCGTGACCCCTGAAGAGATTCCGGCCATCCGTCAACTGGCGGACCGCTTCCCGGAACTGCGTTATGCGGTTGGCCTTCACCCGCTGGAGACTGGGAAGTGGCATGAAGCCATACCGAACGTGTTCCTGGATGCCTGCCGTCAGGACGAGCGGGTTGTGGCCGTGGGGGAGTTGGGCCTGGATCTTTACAAGGCCACCAATGTGGAGCAACAGGTCCATGCCCTTGAAGCCCAACTGGATGTAGCCTGGGAGGCGCACCTGCCGGTGATTATCCACTGCCGGGATGCCGCCGTGCTTCTACGGGACATTCTGGCGGCGCGGCGGCAGGCAGGACGACCTGTGCGCGGGGTCATGCACTGCTGGGCCGGCACGCCCCAGGAGATGGACTGGTTCCTGGAACTGGGGTTGATCATCAGCTTCAGCGGAATTGTCACCTTCAAGAACGCCAAGGCCGTCCATGCCTGTGCCCGGCAGGTGCCCGAGGACCGCTATATGGTGGAGACGGATTGCCCGTTTCTGGCCCCGACACCCCACCGGGGCAACGCAACGAGCCTGCGTTTGTGGCCCATGTGGCCGAGGCAATAGCGGCTTTGCGTCACTGCTCCATTGCAAGGGTCCGCCAGGTGAGCAGCGGGACTGCGGCCCGCCTCTTTGGCTTGGGGGCATTGGTGCGGGAGCCCCCCTTGATGGAGAAGAACGCCTTGACCACCCCCGCGGCTGCCCCAAACACTGCCGATATGTGATACACTGGATTTCCAGCGTGGTTCGGTGTGCCCCATGGCAGACTGCGCAGATCACCCCACAAGGCACTTGTCCAAGGTCGAAGAGCTTCACCACCACAGGTCTTGAGCGGCTGAGCAGGGTGGAGGCGCCGTCCTCTCCTTTGAAGGATTGCCCTTTGCCGTTGCTGTCCATGAGCCTGTCTTTCTCCAACAAACCCCAGCCCCAACGTCTTTGTCAGTTCTTCAACAGGGACACCACCCCATGAGCAGCGCCATTCAGGTTGCCAGAGCCGCCACCCATCTTCCTGATCTCGTGGAGGTTCAGCGGAGCAGCTTCAAGTGGTTTCTGGAGAAGGGACTGATTGAGGAGTTGAACAGCTTCTCACCCATCACCGATTACACGGGGAAGCTTGAGTTGCATTTCATCGGTGATCAGTACCGGCTGAAGCAGCCTCGCCACGACGTGGAGGAAGCCAAGCGTTGTGATGCCACCTACGCTTCGCAGATGTACGTTACCTGTCGACTGATCAACCGGGAGAGTGGGGAGATCAAGGAGCAGGATGTGTTTATCGGAGAACTGCCGCTGATGACCGAGCGGGGGACGTTTATTATCAATGGGGCGGAGCGGGTCATTATCAACCAGATTGTACGTAGCCCCGGCGTCTATTTCAAGGATGAGCAGGACAAAAATGGTCGCCGCACCTACAACGCCAGCATGATTCCCAATCGCGGCGCCTGGCTCAAGTTTGAAACTGATAAAAACGGCCTTCTCCATGTTCGCGTGGATAAGACTCGTAAGATCAACAGCCACGTGATGATGCGCGCCATTGGTCTATCCGACACGGATGTGCTGGACAAGCTGCGCCACCCTGAGTACTACAGGAAAACCATTGAGGCCAGCGTGGAAGAGGGAATCTCTTCAGAAGACCAAGCCCTGGTGGCGCTCTACAAGAAGCTGCGGCCAGGGGAGCCTCCCTCGGTCAGCGGTGGTCAGCAGTTGCTGCAAAGCCGCTTCTTCGATCCCAAGCGCTATGACCTGGGCCGCGTTGGCCGCTACAAGGTCAACAAGAAGCTGCGGCTCACGGTTCCTGACTCAGTGCGCATTCTCACCTCTGAGGACGTGCTCTCCACCCTGGATTACCTGATCAACCTGGAGTTGGACGTGGGGGGGACCAGCCTGGATGATATTGATCACCTGGGGAATCGCCGCATCCGCTCGGTGGGCGAGCTACTGCAGAACCAGATGCGCGTTGGCCTCAGCCGACTGGAGCGCATCATCCGTGAGCGCATGACCGTTGGCGAAGCCGATACGCTGACCCCCGCCCAGTTGGTCAACCCCAAGCCCCTGGTGGCCGCTGTCAAAGAGTTCTTTGGCTCCAGCCAGTTGAGCCAATTCATGGACCAGACCAATCCTCTGGCGGAACTCACCCACAAGCGGCGCATTTCAGCACTGGGTCCCGGTGGCCTCACCCGGGAGCGGGCCGGCTTTGCCGTGCGGGATATTCACCCGTCCCACTATGGGCGGATCTGCCCCATTGAAACCCCGGAGGGTCCCAACGCCGGTCTGATTGGCTCTCTGGCGACCCATGCCCGCGTGAATGAGTATGGCTTCATCGAGACTCCCTTTTGGAAATGTGAAAACGGCCGCGTGATTAAAGAAGGAGATCCCATCTATCTGGCGGCTGACGTGGAAGACGAATGCCGTGTGGCCCCCGGTGACGTGGCCACCGACAGGGAGGGCTACATCCGCACCGAACTGGTGCCCGTGCGCTACCGCCAGGACTTTGAGAAAGTTCCTCCTGATCAGGTGGATTACGTCCAGCTCTCGCCGGTCCAAATCATCTCCATCGCCACCTCCCTGATTCCCTTCCTGGAGCATGACGACGCCAACCGCGCCCTGATGGGTTCCAACATGCAGCGCCAGGCTGTGCCGTTGTTGCGTCCCACCCGGCCACTGGTGGGGACCGGCCTGGAGCCCCAGTTGACCCGGGATTCCGGCATGGTGCCCATTACCCGGGTGGACGGAGTGGTCAGTTTTGTGGACTCCGCCACCATTGTCGTCACCACGGCGGATGGTGAAAAACACGTTCATTATCTGCAGAAGTACCAACGCTCCAACCAGGACACCTGCCTCAATCACCGGCCCATTGTCCAGGTGGGAGACCATGTGATCCGTGGCCAGGTGTTGGCGGACGGCTCCGCCTGCCAGGGGGGGGAACTGGCGCTGGGGCAAAACCTGACTGTGGCTTACATGCCCTGGGAAGGCTACAACTACGAAGACGCCATTTTGGTGAGTGAGCGACTGGTTCTGGATGACCTCTACACGTCCATCCACATTGAGAAGTACGAGATTGAGTCCCGCCAGACAAAACTGGGACCTGAAGAGATCACCCGGGAGATTCCCAACATTGCCGAAGAGGCCCTCGCCAACCTGGATGAAAACGGAATCGTTCGCATTGGGGCCTTTGTCACCGCGGGAGACGTGCTGGTGGGGAAAGTGACCCCCAAGGGTGAATCGGACCAGCCGCCTGAAGAAAAGCTGCTGCGGGCCATTTTTGGCGAGAAAGCCAGGGATGTGCGGGACAACTCCCTGCGGGTGCCGTTCAAGGAGAAAGGGCGGGTGGTGGATGTGCGCGTCTACACCCGGGAGCAGGGAGACGAGCTGCCTCCTGGCGCCAACATGGTGGTCCGGGTCTATGTGGCTGTGCGGCGCAGAATCCAGGTGGGGGACAAGATGGCAGGACGCCATGGCAACAAGGGGATCATTAGTCGTATCCTGCCTCGACAGGACATGCCCTATCTGCCGGATGGATCTCCCGTGGACATTGTTCTCAACCCCCTGGGTGTTCCCAGCCGCATGAATGTTGGCCAGGTCTTCGAATGCCTGATGGGGTGGGCTGCCGAGCATCTGGGGATCAGGGTCAAGGTGGTCCCCTTTGACGAGATGCATCAGCCGGAGATGTCCAAGAAAACCGTCACCAGTTTCCTTGAACAAGCTGCAGCCCAGGAGGACAAGGCATGGGTCTACAACTCCCAGCATCCAGGCAAAATCCAGTTGACGGATGGCCGCACTGGCGAATCTTTCGACCAACCCGTCACCGTCGGCAAAGCCCACATCCTCAAGCTGGTGCATATGGCTGACGATAAAATCCACGCCCGATCCACGGGTCCCTACTCCCTGGTAACCCAGCAGCCGCTTGGCGGCAAGGCGCAGCAAGGGGGCCAGCGGCTCGGGGAGATGGAGGTGTGGGCTCTGGAGGCCTATGGCGCCGCCTACACACTCCAGGAATTGCTCACGGTCAAGTCTGACGATATGCAGGGCCGAAACGAAGCCCTGAACGCCATTGTCAAAGGTAAGCCCATCCCGCGGCCAGGAACACCGGAGTCGTTCAAGGTGTTAATGCGAGAGCTCCAGTCCCTGGGCCTGGACATTGCCGCCTACAAGGAAAACGGCACGGAAGTGGACCTCATGCAGGACGTGAATCCTCGCCGCAGCACCCCCAGCCGACCCACCTACGAGTCCTTGGGCATTCCCGACTACGACGATTGACGCCACAACCATGCATCGCCTTGCTTTTGCCTGAACCCACCGCCTCCCTTTCCATCCCCTGACCCTGACCCTGATCCTTGAAGGCCATGTCCACCAGCAGCATCCGCTCCGAAAGCCACTTCGACCACGTCAGGATTACCCTGGCTTCTCCAGAACGGATCCGTTCCTGGGGGCAACGCACCCTGCCCAACGGTCAGGTGGTTGGTGAAGTCACCAAACCGGAAACCATCAACTATCGCACATTGAAGCCGGAGATGGACGGCCTCTTCTGCGAGAGAATCTTTGGCCCTGCAAAAGACTGGGAGTGTCATTGTGGGAAGTACAAGCGGGTACGTCATCGGGGAATCGTTTGCGAGCGCTGTGGCGTTGAGGTGACTGAAAGCCGGGTGCGTCGCCATCGCATGGGTTACATCAAGCTGGCGGCGCCTGTTTCCCATGTCTGGTATTTGAAAGGGATTCCAAGTTACGTGGCGATTATCCTGGACATGGCCTTGCGGGATGTGGAGCAAATCGTCTATTTTAATTGTTATGTTGTGTTAACGAAAAATGAGCAGTATAATTCAATGGTTGATGAACTTTTCAATGTTGCCACTTATTCTATTACGTTAAGCGAAGTGCCAAGTTCTGATGTGATTGTCAGTATCAATGCCAAAGGCAAGAACTCTGCTGCTGCAAAAGTAAGTCCAGAAAAATTAACTTTTAATGCAAGCAACTGGAATGTGCCACAAAAGGTAAAAATTATTGGCACTAATAACAAAGATAAACAGCGTAATCTGAACATAAATTACTTAGTTTCCAGTCAAGACAGCAGATACAAAAGTGAATATATTTCAATTAATGAGATCAATGTTCATGCAACTGATGAAGATATAAAGAATGTTGTGATTAGGTCCGGTGTAACTTCCATGGAGCCAGGAACTTACAACATCAAGCTGGGTGCTGCTCCTGATGCTGATGTTCAAATCACCGCCAGTCCCATTATCAACGGGGAAGCAAGCTATCCTGCTGGCAGGAAAAATCTGAATCTGACCAATGAAGATCTCAGCACAAAAACAAATAAAGAGCTAAAGGAGTTGTGTAAGCAGTATGGCCTAAAAGGGTCTGGGACAAAAGCCGAGCTTTGTCAAAGGCTGGAACAGGCTAGCACAGCAAATCCAATCCCGAAAGATCAGTTGTCGTCCCGGAAAGATTCTGATCTGGCGGTAAGCCCACAGATACTTGTTTTTACACCTGATAATTGGGACGAGCGCAAAAAATCATTATTCAGAATATCGATAAAGATGATTTTCAAGCAACAATAGATGTTGCTTATTCTCTTTGCAGTGATGATGCCAAGTATAACAACAAAGCAAGAGTAGAAATTGATGAAAGTGATCACATGAAAACCATAACAATTTTACCGGGAAAATAATATAACTTCAGTGACACTTATGAATACAGAGAAGTACAAATTGTCATACAAGCAACTCTTGACTGAAGATGAATGGCTTGAGATTGAGGATTTTATTTATACAGTAGATTTTGATATAGAGCAAGAACCGGAAGTGAGCATTGGGGCTGAGGCATTGAAACAGCTTTTGAAAGATTTGGATTTACAAACCATTGCCGCGGAGATGCGGGAGGAAGTTGTCAAGAGTAAAGGACAAAAGAGAGCCAGGCTCATTAAGCGGTTGCGGGTGATCGACAATTTTATCGCCACAAAGTCCCGGCCAGAGTGGATGGTGCTAGACAACTTGCCTGTAATTCCGCCAGATTTGCGCCCTATGGTGCAACTGGATGGGGGTCGTTTTGCCACCAGTGATCTAAATGATCTCTATCGCCGCGTCATTAATCGCAACAATCGTCTGGCCAGGTTGCAGGAAATCCTTGCCCCTGAAATCATTATCCGCAATGAAAAGCGGATGCTTCAGGAAGCTGTGGATGCCTTAATCGATAATGGGCGGCGAGGCCGTGTGGTTGTTGGCGCCAACAATCGCGCCTTCAAGTCCTTAAGTGATATTATTGAGGGCAAGCAAGGGCGCTTCCGTCAAAACCTCCTGGGGAAGCGGGTAGACTACTCAGGTCGTTCCGTGATTGTGGTGGGTCCAAGTCTCAAGATTCACCAATGTGGCTTGCCTAAGGAGATGGCGATTGAGCTGTTCCAACCCTTTGTGATCCATCGCCTGATCCGCCAGAATATTGTCAATAACATTAAGTCAGCCAAGAAAATGATTCAACGAAATGATGATGAGGTGATGCTTGTTCTTCAGGAAGTAATTGATGGGCATCCTATTCTATTGAATCGCGCCCCTACCCTGCACCGTTTGGGCATCCAGGCCTTTGAGCCCAAGCTGGTGGATGGTCGTGCAATTCAACTGCACCCCCTGGTCTGTCCAGCGTACAATGCGGACTTCGACGGAGACCAGATGGCCGTCCATGTGCCTCTGGCTCTGGAGGCTCAGGCTGAAGCCAGACTCTTGATGCTGGCCAGCAACAACGTGCTCTCACCTGCCACAGGCACGCCCATCATCACTCCGTCACAAGACATGGTTCTGGGGGCGTACTATCTCACCGCTGAGTCTCCCCACTCCACCAGGAAACCACCCTACGGTAGCCATCGCCATACCTATGCCTCCCTGGCAGATGTGAGCGGCGCCTATGATCAAGGGCTCCTCAATCTGCACGACTGGGTGTGGGTCCGCTTCCAGGGAGATGTAGACAATCCCCCTGACGAAGCGGCTCGCCCCCACCGCGTGGAGCACTTTAAAGATGGAACCAGGCTTGAGCGCTGGAAGTTTCGCTGTGATCGGTTCGACAGTGGTGGCCATCTGTTCAGCCGCATGATCTTGACCACAGTAGGGCGTGTTGTGATGAACCACACGATTAATACGGTAATCAGTGCCCATAGAGTTAAACATCGGCCACCCGATTCCAGCTTTACTGCCACTTAACTCACTGCCTTTCTTCCCCATCAACCTGTCCCACGCTCTTCTCTCAACCATGACTGCTAGCAACTTCTCCATCAAGTCCGCCACGTCTGCCGCCCCCAGTTCAGCAACTGCTGCGCTGAGTGCAGAGGCTCCCCTGATCCGTAGGGGAGAGCGAAAGGGAAAGCCTCCCCTTGTCTTTCGCAATCGCGTCATTGACAAGAAGGGTCTGCGCAGTCTCATTGCTTGGGCCTACAAGGAATTTGGTACTTCGGCCACAACGGCCATTGCCGATGAGCTGAAGGATCTGGGATTTCACTATGCGACCCAGGCGGCTGTTTCCATCTCTGTGGATGACTTGAGGATTCCTGGAGATAAGAAACACCTTCTCAATGAAGCTGAAGAAGAGATTACCCGCACAGAAGAGCGTTACCGACTGGGAGAAATTACAGAAGTAGAGCGACATACAAAGGTGATTGATACGTGGACAGAAACCAATGAGCGCCTTGTTGAGGCTGTCAAGA
>NZ_JENA01000006.1 GCF_000586015.1 Candidatus Synechococcus spongiarum SH4
AGCCGGCGCCGCTGCTGAAGATCCACGCCGCCGGCGGCCAGGGCCTCCAGGAACGGTGCATATTGACCGGGGGCTGTCAGCACACTGACGTGGGCATGGTTTTTGGCGGCGGCCCTGAGCATGGCTGGCCCGCCAATATCGATCACCTCAACCGCCTGGTCCCAGGTCACCGTGGAACCCGCCACCGTAGCTTCAAAGGGGTAGAGATTGACCACCACCAGATCAATGGGGGGGATGCCCTGGCGTTGCAGGTCCTCCCGGTGCTCCGGCTTGCGGCGATCCGCCAGGATGCCGCCGTGGATGCGTGGGTGCAGCGTTTTGACGCGACCGTTGAGCAACTCGGGAGCGCCGGTGTGATCCGCCACGGCGGTGACCGTCAAGCCCCCCTCGTCTCGTAGAAGTTGGGCCGTTCCCCCGCTGCCAATCAACTGGAAACCATGGTGCTGCTGTAACGCTGTGGCCAGATGCACCAGGCCGGTCTTATCGGAAACGCTGAGCAGTGCAGTGGGAGCCATGGGCACATCCGGACAAGGCCCATGCTAGAGAAGAGCCGGAATTGGCCAGTGGGCTGTGGCTGAGAAGATGGTGCGGTGGGGCCAGCCCGGAGTTGGTCGATTGGTTCTGCTCCATGGCTGGGGCGCCAACAGCCGGGACCTGTTACCTCTTGGCGTACATCTGATGGATGGGCTGGGGGACGTGGTGGCCTTGCAGGCCCCGGAACCTCACCCCCATGTGCCTGGCGGGCGGCAATGGTATCCCCTGAACCAGGAGGCGGAAGCGCAGGGCTGGCCCGGGATGCCCAAGGCTCTGGACTACATCAACCACCATCTGATCCGCCTGCAGCAAGAGCACCCATGGTCGCGGACCGCCTTGCTGGGCTTTTCCCAGGGGGCCGCCATGGCCTTGGAAGCTGCCGTCCATAAGCCCCTGGCGGGGGTGGTGGCGTGCAGTGGGTATCCCCATGGCCGGAACCCATTACAGGGCCTTCAGTCGCCAGTGCTACTGATCCACGGCCAGAACGACCCGGTGGTTCCCCTGCAAGCCAGTCTTCGGCTACAGGAATTGCTGGATGCCCAGGGATGCGAGGTTGTGCTGCGAAGTTTCCCGGGTGAGCACACCATTCCAACTGAAACCCTTGTTCCCATCCGTCAGTTTCTTGAGCGGTGCTTCATGCCCACGCCGGGGGGATCCAGGTAGTTCAGAACTGTCCGCTTTCCTGTGTTGGAGCAGGCGTTTCTGCCCCCTGAAAGTCTCCAGTCAGTTGGAATCAGATGATTACGCGGCATTGATCATCTTTACGGTTTCCTTCAAAAGGATCGCACTTTTCTAATCTTCTCGTAAGCAAGGGTGAATCCTTGGGTACGTTTTTCAAAAAGTTGCAGCATGTCTTCAGATAGGTTTTTCGATTTGAAGATATCTGGATGGTAAAGCTTCATGAGACCACGATAAACCTTTTTAATCTCGTCTGAAGTAGTAATAGGAGAAACTCCGATAATTTTATAGGCTTCCTGTAGATCGAGAGAGGTGTTAGTGAGCCGGAGTTGAGTACGGACTGCTGCTTCAATGCTATCGATATCAGTTTGGCTAAGATTGAGTTGTGCAGATATTTTCCTGATGGAGAGTTTTTCTTGATCGCTGAACTCTTTATCTGAATAGGCAAGTTGTACCAAACTCATTAAGAAAACGTTGAGAAGCTCAGGATTGGTATTACAATTACTTTGCAAGTTTGCCATAAGATTATCTAAATCGACATCCGATTTTTGCTTCCCCAGATGGAAGAAATACTTCGCTTGACAGCGACGCTCTGGAGCGAGCTTCATTTCATTCATTAGGCTTGCTACAAATTCAATCTCTTGAGAGCAAATCCTTCCGTCAACTTTAGCAAGATATCCAAGCGCTGTGAATAAAGCCATGAAAATGATTGTTGAATCCGAGTGGTTCCTACTTGAATCAGCGATGTATTTTGTTTGTGTAGACGACTCTGCTCCAAGTATCTGTACCAGATTCAGGTTTTCCATTGTCTCCGCAATGTCGAGAGGAGTCAGGCCATTTTTGTTCGTGGTATCGACAGAAGCACCAGCCTCAATCAGAGCCTTGACAACATCGGTTTTACTTTTCCTCACGGCAATGTGCAGAGGGGTATTGCCGTTATCGGCCTTGGCATTGAGATTCGCGCCAGCCTCAATCAGAACCTTGAGAACTTCGACTTGACCTCTCTTAGCTGCAACGTATAGCGGTGTATCGTCATTATCGTCCTTGGCGCCGAGGTTCGCTCCAGCTTCAATGAGAGCTCTGGCAATCTCTATTTGGCCTTTCTTCACGGCAACATGTAAGGGTGTATTGCGATCATCGTCTTTGGCATTGGGATTTGCTTCGGCCTCGATAAGAGCCCGAGCAACGTCTGTTTGGCCTTTCTTTGCCACAATGTGCAGCGGGGTATCGCCCTCGGCATCCTTGGTATCAACATTGGCGCCAGCCTCAATGAGGGCCTTGACGGCGTCTGTTTGACCTTTCTTTGCCGCAACGTGTAGGGCAGTGCTCCCGTCAGCATCGGTGGCGTTGAGATCAGGACCGGCATCAACAGAAACCTTGACAGTTTCTGCTGGATCTTCCCTGGCCGCAGAATCTGTTTTGGTCGCGGGATCTGTTGGAATCTTACCATTCTTATTGGGGGATTTGGCATGATCGCTAGCCTCAAGAAAAGCTTTAGCAATTTCTGTTTTAAACTTGTTTGCCGCTTTACTTATTGAACCCAAATCCAAAGATGCTGCATCATAATCTCTATCATATCCACCAAAATAAGTTTCTCCGTTCTCGTGTGCAAGGTCCATCGGATTCATTCGATTCACGTCTTTAGAATTTATATGGGCACCAGTATAAACGAGAATTTTGCCGAGCTCCACATCAAATCTCACGGCTGCATAGTGCAGAGGAGTGCGTTTGAAACAATTCTTAGCATTAGGATCAGCACCAGCGGCGATGAGAGCTTTGGCAATGCCTGGATGTCCTCCTCTGGCTGTGGAGTGCAGAGGGGTGTTCTTGCGGTCAGTATTATCGTGGGCATTCACATCAGCGCCGGCGGCGATGAGGAGCTTGACAATGTCTGCATGGCCCCTTCTGGCTGCGTGGTGCAGAGGAGTCGCCCCGGCCTCTGTGAAGTTCACGTTGGCTCCAGCAGCGATGAAGGCCCTGACAACTACTGTGTCGCCTTTTTGAGCTGCATCGGTCAGTGCGGTCATCTTCGATCCGGCTTGCAAGAGGAGGTCTGCCAAATCTAGCACCCCTTCAATCCCGTCGGCGACCACTGGAAAGAGCCCCTTTGCCCCCTGACTAGCGTGGCAATGAGTCTTGATCCCCCGTGCTGGCTTTTTCCGAGCTCCCTGAAATGGGCTCTTCGGGTAGACTAGCCTGCGAGCTCTCTGCCTTTCCTCCCATCCCCCGTGCTCCCATGCCCAACTTACTCCCGCATCAGCGCTCTTCCACCTGACCTCAACTATTGGGGCCGTTGGTTGTGTTGATGGCTGCGTGCCTGGTCACCATCCATCCCGCCCAGGCCCGGCAGCCCGTACGACCGTTGCCCTACCACAGCCGTTGCCCCACGGGCTACGTGGCCTCCGGTAGCTACTGCCTTCCCGCCAAGGGTGGCAATCCCCGCGGCGCCCTGGTGAAAGTGGGCAGGATCTGTCCACAGGGCTTTATGGGTTGGGGCAATTACTGCCTCGGCACGCCCAACAATCGGCGGGAGGCCATGCAGAAGGTTGGCAATATCTGCCCCCAAGGTTGGTCCGGGTCTCAGAACTACTGCACCATTGCTACAGACAACAAGCGTCGTGAGGCGATCACGAGGGTGGGCAGAGGTTGCCCCACAGGCTTTAAGCCTTGGGGGGATTACTGCCTCGGCTCCCCCAGTCAGGAGCGGGAGGCGATGGTGAAGGTCGGTCGTCTTTGCCCGGCGGGATGGCCCAAGTTCGGTACCTATTGCCTCCGGACGGCGAAGTAACTGGGTCGTGTTGCGCTCTTTTGATGGAGAGAGGGTGCAGACCATCCCCCCACGGGCGTCATCCCACGCAAGCGCCTGAATACGATGTTCAGTCTCTTCCCGCAAGGACAAATCGGGACAAAAAGAGGTGTTGCAATGTTTCCCTCTGTTTCAAGGGGCGTGGCCGACCGTTTCACCAAGCTTCTGAGGACTAGGCTTCGCTCACAAGGCTCCATAACCTCTTCTGCTCCGAGCATGGGTTGCTTACTCTTCATTGTCTTTGTTGTCCTTCTGCTTCTCTGGTCTCCTCTTGCCGTTCTTTTTCTGATTTTGCTTCTATTTATGGTCATCGCAAAATCCCTCTAATTGTCTGATTGAGGGAGGTGCAGAGGGCTGCCACACACCTCAGATTGTGTCTTGAAGCTGGCAGGAGTTTCAGATGGGCACCTCGAAAACCTGCTGTTCCTCCGCATGGAAAAGCTTGCTGGCCGACGAGAAATCCCTCTACAACTGACTTTCACATGGTGAGGCGGCAGCCCTTTGGAGGGCTCTGCCCAATTTTTCGAAGCGCCCAGACGAGCGTTTTCCGAGCATTGTCATTGTTGCTGAATCGGGCGGCCAAGCCAAAGGTCAAGGCCTGGATTGTTGGGCAGGCTTGCCCAACAATCCTCGTGCATCTGGATCTGCCTGGGTGCCAACAGTGCCCAGAACAGCATGGGCACAGTCTCGGTATAGGGGAGCACGGTCTGGACTTTGATCCTGCGGCGGCTCCGCCGCCGGCAGTGCTATGGGCATGAGCCATACTCGGTAGTCCGCCGTGTTCAACTCGCCATGCATCCACCTGGGAGCCTGGGCCAAAGATTGCGGTGCTTGACAATACAGTGCCTTTATTGGCAGGTCGTCACCCCAGAGCGCCGTGAGCGCGTTGTTTATTCTGGGGTGGGCGCTCCGGTGGTGTTGCAGATTATGAAGGGCTGTGTCTGGGTGACTACTCCAGCATCTGACCTGCTAAAGTTTGACGTTGATCCCGGCAAAATCTTCCCCCATGACCGTCTCCGTCTCTAACCTGCGCAGTTGGTTCGTAGCCTATCTGCTCTGGATCCCGGGACTGCTGTCAATACTGGCAATGATGCAGGTAGGAAAAGCAGACGGCGTAGCAGAAAACATAGATAGTGTTTTTGGATTACCTGCGGTTCTCTGTCTCTTCTTGACAGGTTTTCATCGCTTCTATACGGGGCACTGGGGAACAGGAATGCTCTGGTGGCTCACAGGTGGGCTCTGTGGTGTAGGCACTTTGATTGACTTCTTTCTCATTCTTGGGCACGTACGGTCTTTTAACCAAAAGGTCATAGATGATCGTAACCAGGCGATCTTGGAAGGCCGATTAAAAATTTTAGAATTAGCCCGCCGTCGCGGTACACGGGGATTCAGCTTTAACGATGCAGTGTTGCAGTTGGGATATTCCCCTAAGAGCGTTCGCTCCAAACTGGAGAGCTTGATGCAGGAGGGTTGCCTTGACGTTTTCAATGATAATCAGGGAGAAGTCAGATATCGAGAGCCTTGTGGTCACGACCAGGAAATCTTGCAAAGCCGATTAAAAATCTTGAGACTGGCCAAGTGGCGTCGTAGGCGAGGGTTCAGCTTTAATGACGCAGTACTGGAGTTGGAGGATTCTCCTGAGAACGTTCGCTCCGAACTGGAGAGATTGATACAAGAGGGTTGCCTTGACGTCTTCAATGATGATCAGGGACAAGTAAGGTATAGAGGGCAGTGATGCCTATGCTCCTTTTGCAGTTGAGTCAACGCCTTTAACCCATTTTTCCTCCTCCCTTTGGCTTCGTATCACTCCTGACAGGAAGACTATGGTGAACCCGAGTTCTGGATAAGGGGAGCCGAGGGAAGCTCCTCTTGCCCTGGCTTGTGGGGGTTGGCAAGCCTGACAGGAAATGGGGAGGCACTGCGCGGTCTGTTGTTGAAGCTGTCCAGCCGTTGCTACGGGGTTGAGGGGGAAGCTGCCCAATCAGGCATGACCTGATTCAGTATCCGTGTCGTTCAAATAAGTGGAAGGCCTCCTCATGAGGGGTTCTACCTTGCCTTGTTCTGTCGTCCCGATGACCTTGCCCAGCTCTTTGAGGAGTGGTAGCGTCACCACCTGCTCCCCTCCAATCGCCAGCGCAGGAGAGGTGGCAAGTTCTCCCTCAGCGAGATGCTTCCCATCCTGGTGCTGTTCCACACCTCGGCCTACAAGAACTTCAAGCGTTTCTGGCTTTTACGGCCTCAGGCACGACTTCCGGGACTGCTTTGCAGAACTCCCCGGCTATGGCCGGTTTGTGAGCCTGATGTCCCGCCTGTTGATGCCGTTTTATCTACTGCTATATTCTTTCCGTGGGGAGGAAACCGGCATCAATTTTGCCGACGGCACCAGGCCGGCAGCCTGTCGCAATGCATGCATCAACCGTGACCAGTTCTTTCCGATGTCTGGCCAAGCGTGGTCGCAGCACCATGGGGTGGTTCTTTGGTTTCAAGCTTCATCCATTCATCAACCACAAGGGCCAGCTTACGGCCTTCAGGATCACCGATGACATCGCAAGGATGACCGCCAATCGCTTGAGACCTTGAGTGCGGCTCTGCAAGGGGATGTGTTTACTGATAAGGGGACCAGGAAAACGTGCGATCTTCCCACCTGACCATGTCCATACGTCCTTCGTCATTCCTGCCCCTTCTTCGTCACTCCCGCGCAAGCAGGAATCCATGGATCAGCCCACCATCAAGAAGGCCCGGTTCTCTGGCGCGGACAGCCTTTGGGAGCTCTACCCACCTGGATGCCTGTGAGAACGGTGGGGGTGATCCGGTGTCGCAACAAGGCTGGAAAGCCTCAACAACTGGCCACAGCAGGCTTACCTTCCACCTCTTCCCTCTTCACGTCAGGCTTGCCAAAACCGCAAGGCCAGGGCAAGATGGTCTTTCCTCTGGTCTCCTTATCTGGAATTCGGGTTCTGCAAGGGAATGTGTTTGCTGATAAGAGCTACCTGTCCAAGTTACTGCTGGAGCGCCTCTGACAACGGGGACTTCACTTGGTCACCGGCATTCGCCGCAATATGAAGAACTCCCTGCCGCCGCTTCTGGACAAGTTGTTGTTGTGCAAACGCTCCATCATTGACCCTCTTTGACAAGCTCAAGTCCAGCATGGGTTTGGAGCACAGCCGCCACCGCTCCCCTGTCAATGCCCTGGTCGATAGTCTCTCTTGCCTGGCGGCTTACACTCTGGCCAGCCCAAGGTCAACATCAGCAACATCGGCATTCCCAACCCTATACCCAGCATCCCAAGCTCTTCCTGAGCTTATCCAGAACTCGGATTAAGCTTGGATGATGCACCCCGTTGCACACCTCAAACCAATGCAGTAGACTCCGCTCAAAACGATGTCTTAGCCTTCACGACGCACTCCGCCATGGAGAGGAACCACTTCCCCAGCCCAGAACCTTAGCCCCGAATCAGAACTTCCCCCTGCTCCACCACCCGCCAGAGCTTTCCTTGCGGCTGGACCCGAGCAGGCTTGCCGACCTGTGGCGTTGGTTGCGACGATTGCCGATTGAGCACAAACAGCCCAGTATGCCCTCTCTGGTAGCGCTGGAATACCCCCAGGGTTTCCTGGTTGGGGACAAGCAGATTCTCGCCACGGATCTGGAAGACGAGAAAACTGGCTCCCGCTTGGGCGGGCTCCAGCTCAACTCCGTCAACGTCACCACGATAGGTGCGACTTTGACTGGCCGCAGTGATTTTCACCTTCACCGCAGACCATTGGGCAAGAGCGGCTCGGTCGCCACCTTGTTCCAAAACTTGAACGAGATGGTCGGCTGGGCTCAGCCTGGGAGTCGGTTGAGGGTTGTCCATCACCCTTGGTGGTGGGGCAGTGGACACAGTTTGCAATCGTCCTATATTCTTTAGTCTTTGTTCCATCTCTTCTGTTTTCCTCAGTAAAGTTTGCTGATTCTGGGTTACAAACTGGAGTAGGTTTTGCTGCTTTTCCATTTGATTCTGAATCCTATTTAATAAGTTGGTTTGCTGTGTAGGGTTTTCCGGGTTTGATTTTATCAGACTTCTTAAATACCATTTCCCTGGCTTTCGTAAGAGAATCAGCAGTAAGAGAACGTTACCCAGGATCACGAAGGCCAGCATGACCAGGGCTAAAGGGTTGGCTGTGATGATGGCCACGGGGGCAGGCTGTGAGATTCCCGTGGTGGTTTCCACAGGGGCAGTGGATTGGGATAAACCTGTTGTGGGCAGGTATTCAGTGGTGGAGCCTGAATCCCCAGGCCGAGGGGAAGCAGGGGAAGAAAACTCTGGAGTGGTCGGTGCTTGTGCCTTGAGTGTCATTTCCATGGTCCTCTACAGTCTGTCTTCTGCCCATTCCTTGGCGAGCACTTCCACCAGTGCCCGCAACCCCAGGCAGAAGCCTGGCTCCACCGAGAAGTCCCCCAGCTTTCTGGGATTTTCGGGATCACCCAGGTGTTGATCACACAGGTGTTGGGCGTGGGCCAACACCTTTTCTCCGAAGGAGCCTTCCAGATCCGAAGCTTTCACCAACGGATCCATTTGAAGATCATTCTTTATGCCATCCATAGCTTGAACCATACTCTGTACATAGCGCTGAAGTTCCTTCAGGTTAAGGAGCTTCATGGTTGTTACAGGTTCATCATGGCCGATTTTGGATAAATCAATGGGTTGTTCAGCGGCAAATTCATAGCCATTGATGCATAAAGACTCGCCGCTAAATGGATTGGATTCTAAACTATTGAGTCCACGGAGATGAGGTTTATCCACGACCAAGCCAATAGCCACTTCATTCTTGAATTGTTCCGAAAGGTAAGTGATCCCCTCTTCCTCATTAAGTTTATCATTACTTAAGTCGATTGCTGCGGATTGAACACGACTTAGCCACATATTGATCTGGGAATCTTCATCAAATTGACAGATGGGGTCAAGCCAGCGTAAAAGTTTACCGCCATTACCACCTACATAGACTGACATAGAAGATACCTTATTTAAGGTTCTTTGCTTGTGTAGACATCTGATAATGAATCCAAGGTAATAATACAATCCACCTGTAGCTAAAGCCATCAAACTAATAAATTGCTCTAGAGTTTTATCTCTTTCACTTAATCTCGGAGATCGTCGATTCGGCAGTTCTTTTTTCAGTAAAATTTCACTCTTAAAGCGTATATGGGTGTCGATTAGACTGAGGCGATTTGATTCCATTGTCTGACCACTGCTTCTCTGCATGGATGTCAGGCTCTTATCGAGAAGATCGGACGCAAACTCTCGACGATAATCAAGGATCTTGGTACAAATATGTTGTCCAGCAAACGGAACGGAAACCTGATGAATGAGGCGACTTTCTTGCCAGAGAGAAATGTCGGTGGTCCGTCCGCCAATATCCATACATGCAGTATGCTGAAATATTTTGCTATCGTCAGCTAAGCAACATGCAAAAGCTACTGCTTCGCTCAGCAGAGGATGACTGTTCAGTTTGTGATCAAGTCCGCTAATGAGCTTCAGTTCCTCTGTTAGCTCCCTCCAGAATCTCTCATAGTTACGTTTGGTATTGTTGGGAAAAGCTGTGGGGTAAGAGAGTCTCCATGTTATTCCTCCGGCTCCACGGCGCACGGCATGGGCACTAATCATGAGTGCAAGCTGCCTTAAAAAGGGCTGCTGTAGCTCTGGATGCTCCCATTTGAATCCAGTACGCAAGTGAGACTTGAATGCCTCATCTTCTTGGGGAATATGAAGGCGAGTTTCATGAAAGAGCTCTGGAGGATTTTTAGAATCAAGCTTCTCTTTCTTACAGCCCACCACACTCAGACTTGTGCTGGTTGGTGGATTGTCGTCTTCTGGGTGCATTTCTTGCGGTAGGAAATATCTATTTAGAAATTCCCGCTGTAACTGGTCATTTGCTGCCGTGACCGGCCATAATGCTGATTGTAGTGGCAGCTTACATGGTTTTTCGTGATGGTCCCAAATGGCCCAGTTTGTGAATGAGGTGCCGAAATCCAGGCCAACGTCCCAACTTTCGATGGTGTCCTTGATTCGCTCTGGTGACTCCAGCGGGATTACCCCACCTGGATTTCCGTCCACGCTGACATTAAGAAGATCGGGGAAGCTTGTGCTGCAAAAGTAACGCACCTGATCACTGCCGAACTCTACCAGGTGAGGACCTTCCCAATCTGCAGTTTTATCGACGCTTAAACCATCAAGCATCTGGCTGAAGATCCAGTATTTGCGCCAGTACCCGGCAGGAATAGATGGCCAGATGGCCATCACAGGGATGCTCCCCAGCAGAGCGGCCTCTTTCAGAGGGTAGCTGCGCTCAAGGCGATATTCGCCGAAGCCTTCCAACTTCAGCACCAGCCCCACCACCAGACATCCCTGGCCGTGATCCACCGCCAGACTCACCATCTCCTTCAGCTCCCTGCTGCTGAACAACTCTTGCAGATCAACACTGAAGGGAAGCAAAGGTGTGGTGTCTTCCTGATTGCCCACCTCAAGGCGAGTGGTCAGCTTCTCCGGCAGCCAACTGTGGCAGAGGGCATGGCCTCCTGGCAGCAAGGTGAGGCTGGGCAGAAACAGATCATCAGGGGTTACCACCTTGATGGTCCTGTGGCGCTCGCGGAGCCGCTTCGCATCTCCACAGATGGTTGTCAAGGTGTCGTGTTCGTAAAGCTGGATCTCGCTTTCCGCCTTTTGTAGCTGCCCTGGCATAGACGGATCCACAAGGATGACTGGCTTAGGGTTCCCTTCCTGCTTGTCTTTCAGGATGACCCGGCAGAGGCTATCTTCCGACTTCACCGGTGCTGCTGAATGAGCCAGAAGGCCATCCATGATGCTTCTGGCATTGGGGATTGGCTCCCCCTTCTCTGGCCCTATAGATGGCTGAACGTTGAGACGCTCAATAAATCCTCTCAGGAGTACACAGAGATTGTTCGCCAGGCTGGAGTTGACTTTTGCTTCGAAATTGAGTATATTCTTGGACAGTTGATTGAGCCAATTTGCCAGGGGCTGCTTATGTTGTTGAAGAGAGAGATGAGGGGTGGGATCGCTAAAGTTACCCTCGTTGCTCCAAGGTACACCTGCAATCGGCCAGCGCAGTTGGGCAGTGGGGCAGAGGATGCTACTGGGAGACGCAAAACCGATGGGCTGGCTCTGATGAGTTCTGGCATCCTCGATCATGAAAATCATCAGACGATCCCAGGGAGAAACGTTTTGGGGCGGTTCCCTCAGCACCGACTGAGACGCTTTCGGCTTGTTCTCCCGCAGGCTGGTGGCAAAGCGGCGCACGGCTGGCTCTGGATCGTTGCAGAGATCCTCAAGCTGGAGGATACTTGCCTGCAGCTTCAAGTTGTAGAGATCCGAGAGTCCCACGACCGCCAGACACCCAAACAACTCGTCCAGGAGCTGATCTCGGGTAGGATAATCGCGATTGGTAATTGCCTGCTCCATCTGGATCACCCGCGACCAGGGAGTGGGTAAGGAGTTAATCCGCGTGATGACGCCGTCGTAGCTGAGATTGGATGCCAATTCACCCACTGCTTGGGCGCTGTGGCCTTGCCAATGGCCGGGTTGGGCACCTTGGCTGAGGGTGTCTTGGGCGGCAGGAAACCAAAGGTGAGTCATGGTTGGTCGCAAAGCTCCCAGAGGGTGTCCAGTAAACCGGCTGTTCCTTTGGGGTTGCCCCCTGAGGTACGGCGGTCCAGTTTAATCTTCAGATATTCCACATCTGTTTCCCGCTTGGGTACCTGCCCATCGTCGCGGTCGCGGACCAAATCAGCAAGGCTTTCCAGGTGCATTTGTTGAACCTGGAGTTTGGCGGGATTGAGCAGTTTTTGCTCCAGGGCACCGCCGGTGCTGGAGCATAGTTGTTTCAACCAGGTGAGCAAAGTCTCGGACCACTGATCCGCTGCAAGTCTGGCGTCTTTGTCCTTGCGGCTGCCCAACGTGCTGGCCTCCTCGCTGCTGCCGGCAGGGTAGAAGCGCGTTGCCCATGGGGCCCCTACACAGAAACGCTTCAGGGATTGGCCGTTCGCGGCCTCCAGGTCCAGGGAGATGTTGTTCCGCCACACCACAGCCAGCCTGGCGCCACGGCTCATTGCTCTTCGGGTGATGGCACTATCGGGTAGATCACTCCAATTCACACTGCTCTGGTTGTGCCGGCTCAGGGTGTAGGCGGCCTCCGCCGCCTGTCTCGTCTTGCCGAGGCTGTCCCGCAGCCCCAGGGCGGCAAGTAGTTCCACCAGATGGGCCCCGTTGGCCTGGCTGGCGCCACCGATGGAAAAGCCGTAGGCCACCTTCGCGTCGCTGCCCAGGAGGTACACTCGGTCAAAGTCCTGGTTGTCTTCCTGGGAGAGGTACTGCAAGGCGGCGCCGGTATTGAGTTGAAAATTGCTGGCTTCCGCGTGAAGACCAGTGTCTTTCGTGCCGTGGTCCTTGAAGTTGAAGTAGGGCAGCAACAGGGAAGCGTTCAATTGCGCCCTTTGGATTCCCTCGTTCTTCAGCCAGTTGCGCAGCAACTGCCCCACAGTGGGCACGCCCGATGCTCCGGTCCCCCCAAACACGCTTCCAAACATGTGGATGCACACCTCTTCTCCCCCCTTGGCTGCCTGGCGCACGTCCCCCAGGAATCGTCCCCACGTTTTGGCATGGATGGAATCATCCAGCGCTATGGCACTCATCAGAGCGGAACCGATGGGTGGCCTCCCCCGAAACCCCTCCCTCAGGTCCAGCTTCTGCTCCTCCTGGGTGAACAGGCAATCCATGAGACCCCCAAGAGCCGGTGATCTGTGCTGAAGGGTATGTTTTGTGTAAATCTGAGCCATGGTCAACGACCCCTGACCAGCCACGCTTTCCACTGGATTCCAGACGCCGTAATCTTTCAGTTCGCCCCCGGGGCAGAAGTGTTGGGTCACCCCGCCCAGGGCCTTATGCAGGGATTGGGTACGGACCAGGGCCGTCTGGGCCCTCTGCAGTAGGGCGCTCTGGCGATCCGGCTCCACAAAAAGCACCCCCAACTCCGTGGGCGGGCTTTCCTCCTGGTCCAACAGACCCATGGTGTGCAAGTGAATGGCCGCCTCCAGGCACTTGGCTCCGGATCCACCCACACCAACGGCAAACAGCTTCATCTTATGACCCTCCCATCAGGACTTTGGGGAAGAGTTGGGCTCCGGGAACCACGAGGCGGTAGCTGCCGCGTGAGGCGAACACGGTGGGCAGCCAGAAGAGCAACGCCTCATTCACAAGCAACAGCGCCAGCAAGAGGATGATGCCACCTGGGGAAAGCTGTGGGAAGCGAAACAAGACCATAACAGCGCTGAGAAGCAATCCCGCCGCCAGCAGCAGACTGGCGGCAGTCCACCACCGGGTACGCATGGCCGCCACCCTGGCGGCACTGGCGGCGCGCCGCTGCATCGTCCGGACGACCCAGAGCAGGACAACACTCACATTGCAGCACCAGAACACCACGAACAGCTTCCCTGTCACCTCGTCGAGGAACTGCTGCACCTGCAGGCCTGGGGATGCAAAACTATTCAGGAAGACGGTTTCCAGCAACCAGGGCAAAGCAAAGAAGGTCCACATTGAGCCTACAACCAGGAGGACAACCACAGTGACCAGATTGCGCATATGGTTCAGGTGGGGGAGTGGGCAAAGCAGAACGCGGCGGCCGGGGGTGCGTCGGGACCTTGCCGGGAAGCTTGCAGGCTGGTCAGCAAACTATACAGGCCCCTGGTGCGGCCTTCAGTTGGGTGATGGGCGTCATCACCCAAGGCATGGCCCAAGGGAGGTGGGGCATCCGCCGGCTGCACCAGGGCGCCGTCTTCAGTTGGCCCAGCGTCATGGCCATTGGCGCTCAGGGCAAGCCACCAGTCTTCCACCCCACGGTGGGCCGGTAGCAGGGCCCGCACCAAACCGGCCGGCAGTCCCGAATCCAAGGACACCGTGGCGCTGAAATTGCCGTTCTGCAGACGCAGATCCTCCACCGTCACCCCCTGGGTGCCCCCCTGCCAGTGCTTCTTCTCCGGGTTGTATTGCTCCAGGATCAACTGACCCGGTGGATAGGCAACACCCTGGGTGTCCCCCAGAACGCCCTGTACGCTCAGGGCCAGTTGCCGTGATTGCCCTGACTCCACCTGGACCGTGAGCACGTTGCCGATGGGAATGATGCCAAGAGATCCCACGGGCACCCTGCCGCCCACAACGCCCTGCTGGGGATCGGGTTGGCCGCTGTCATCCAGCAGTTGCAACTGCTGTGCATAAATTGGCTCCTCCGACCCGGTGTCCACCGGCAGCAGGCTGCTGTACACGGGCTGCAAATGGACCTGGCCAAACGCCCCGGCTCCGTCGCGAAGGATCATCTCCACCGGGTCCCGTGGTCCTGTTACCAAAAGATACAGGGGCCGGTTGCCGTTCATGGCGCCCGCCGCCTTGCCCGTGAATGGGTCGAACACTTGACCGTTGAAGGGGGCCTGAATCGCCACCACACCCACGATCTCCGGTTGGCTCCGGCCAATGGCCCGCACCAATGCTCCGGTGAGGCTGGCATCGGTTTCCAGATCCGAGACCAGAATGGTGAGTTGCCCGGGCTGGGCTTGCCGCCAAAGGGCAGGCAGGTTGGAACTCACCGGGGCGAAGGGGGCACAGCCCGTGAAGAAGCAGGGATTGGCCGAGATCTGCAGGCTGGCAACCGGTTCGGGGACCGGTCCCCCGACCCGGGTCACCGTCGTCTTCACCGGTTGGGTAGCGGTGAGCAGTTGGAGCGCCTGCAGGGTGCGGATCCAGACATTGTCCCCAGCCTGCAGGTGGCCCAGCAACGACCCGCTGCCATCCAGCCCGATCACGATGCGGGAAAGCTCCGTGGCTTCCCTTGGCTCACTCTCCTGGTCGAATGGTGGGCCAGCGTCCGTGTTGGCCGCAGTGTCGCTGCTGGTTGCGTCAGGTGACGGGGACGTCCAGCATTGCGGCTGCTGCGGTCCAGGTTGGCAACCGGCCAGCGAGGCGGCCATCCCCATCAGGCCCACAAGCCAGGCGGCGCACCGCCGCAGGGAAGCGTGCTGAAGCATCATGGCTCTTGCGGGGTGGTCTGGGCTACGGCGTTCTGGATTTGGCAGAGCCGTTGTAGAGCACGCTCCAGGCTGGCCACCTGCGCCTGCAGGGCCTGCAGGTCGCTGGCCTGTTGCCGCTGCTGCCGGATCAACTCCTCCCAACGCTTTTGTTGCCGCCGACTCTCCTCTGCCTGCCTGCGGGAAGCAACTGTGGGAACCAACTCTCCCCGGCTGTGAAACACCCACTCCTCCCCTTGCCGGGCCGCGATGAATCGGGCTGGTCGCTCAAGCTTCAGCGGTAGGCCGTTGGGATCACCGGGCAACGCAAACAGCCCACGGATCAACGCCGTTTCCGTCAGCCAATCCGGCGCATCCGCTGCCGGGTAGAGCAGGGCGTCCCCATCGGGGGGTGTGACAACAAAGACAAACGGCGCTGCGGCCTTGTCAACGGCCAGGCTCACCCGCCCGTTTTTGTCTGTGGCCAGGGCTGCCGGTTGTTCATAGGCCTGCAACACCTCAGGATGGCGCCGCTGCAACTGGGCCAGCAACAAACTGCCACCCGTCCACTGGGGGAGGCGCCGCCTAGTGGTGCCCGTCTGGGACGGGGCAGGGGGTGGTGTGGCCTGCTGTTCCAGCCGCGCCACACTGCCTTCCAGGACAGCGAGGCGTTGCAAAGGGGTGGGATGGTCCATTTTTCAGTCTCGGTTGCTGCGGGTAAAGCGGAGGTCAATGCGGCGACGGCTGGGATCGCTGACGGTGGGAGCAGGATTGAAGTTACCCTGGGGATCCAGAAGGCTGGATGCAGAGTAGGGGCGGATGCGCACAGCCAACTGATCTTTCTCCAGACGGGTCTGGAGATATACGGCCACGACCATGGCCCTCAGCAGGCCCAGATCTGCGTTGGAGCCGTACTGGAACCCAGCGAGTTGGCCGATCCACCATGATCCAGTCCCGCTGGATACCAGGCCCGGATCTGTATCGGGATCAGACTGGAAACCTGTGAATTCCCCCTGCGGCGCCATTGTTTGCAGTTGGCGGTCCAGGTTGCTGGCCCGTCCTGGATTGGGCTGGCCGTCGGTGTGGCCGATGACTTCGATCACGTCCACGTCATAGGCTTCAAGCGTGGGTTTGATCTCGTCGGCGTACTTGGCGTCCAAGGCGTCGAGAAAGTCCCGGGAGAGCCCATAGCTGCCGGTGTCGAATCGGAACGAGTCAGTCTCTGTCAGTGAAATGAGGGGAGGCTTTTCATTCAGCGCCTTGGCCAAGGTGACCAGCCCCATGGCAAGGAGCACAATCAGCAGCATGCTGCTGAGCACGTCAGTATACCCCAGCCAGGGGTTGATGCCGTTGTCACCCTCCTTGCCGTGGGCGCGTCGTGGGTTGGCCATTTAGTTGACGTCCCCCACGGTCGTATGCTCCATCGCCGTCACTTTCTCCGGGGTATTCTTCCATGTGGTCTCCGACACCAGCCGATGCAGATCTTGAAGGCCCGCACTGAGACGGCTCAGCATGGAAGCGGCCTGGTTGGCGTGTCGGTCAACCTGCTGAATGGAGGCCAGTCGCTGCTGGACTTCGCCATTGACAAACTGGACCAGGTCGTCGCGGGAGCGGTTGAGGCTTGATCGCAGTTCCTGTTCCTGTTGCTCCAAATCCTTGAGGGAGTTGCCGGCTGCCGCTTGCAGCCCCTCCACATAATTGGCCGCCAGTTGATCTGTCCGCTCAACGCTTGCGCTCCAGGACTGCATGGCAGCCCCCAGGATGTTGCATGTGGCGACCACGCTGTTGCCAATGGCCTGGTCCACGTCCAGTGTGCCGGTCAGGGCCTTGGCCAACTCGGCAGCTTCTCCGCTCATGGCGCAGATTGCTTGGCTGGCTGCCTGGAGGTCCTTCTGTACGACCATGAACTGATCCCTGCCCTGGCTGAACTGGGCGGACGCTTCCACCAACGCCGAGGTTGCTCCCCTTGATGCGGCACTGGCCATGGAGACGCTTTTGAGTTCCTGTTCAGCGGTGACAGCCAAGGTCTGCCAGTCCAGTTGAGTGTGCGTCAGACTTTCCCTGAGGAGCCCCATGCGCTCACACAGGCTTGCCGTTGTCCTCGCCAGAGACTCCTGACCCTCGACCATACGCTGCACACCGTCCTGTAACGTAGTGGCGAAATCCGTATCTCGAAACGCAGTAGCGGCGCCGATAAAGTCCTGACCTGCTTCACTGAGGCGGTTGGCCATCTCTCCCATGCGCTCCACTGCGTGACGTGCTTCTTCGGCCATCATCAGGCTCTGGTTATGGAGCTCATCCAGATGCGCTCCCATGGTACGCTCCACGGCTTGATCAACGGTGTGGATCAGCCGGTCGCCAAAGCTCTCGGCTGTTGTCTCGATTTTCTTTTGGAACGTATCCAAACCCTGAACAACGCCGGCCATTTCCTTACGTACTGGTGAGAGTCCCTGGGTTGGATCGGTTTGTTGCAGCTTGACAAGTTGACCATCGAAGAAGTGAGAGAGCTCAAGTTCTAGATTTTCAATGGCCGTGGTCCAGCCGCGAATCTGATTATTGAGGATAACCAGAAGACTGAAGGCAAGGCCAAACAAACTACTCCGAAAGGCGGTTCCCATGGGATTTAACATCTCCGCCAAGGCACTGCTGATCTGTGCAGGAGGAAGCCCTGGCCGTAGAATCTGGCCAATATCTTCCAGGGCGATGCTGAGGCCAATGAACGTTCCCAGCAGACCGAGGGAGATCAGGAAAGCAGGAGCTTTCTGGGTCCAGTCCATGAGTTGGCGCAGCCCCACAAACCTGCCAAGCCAGCGGACCTGGACCTGGTAACTCAGCCAATGGCTTGTATCTCCCGTCAAGGCTTGGTCAGAGGCCTGGAGTGCAGCCAGAAGATGGTCCAATCCCCGTTGCAGCAGGTGGCGGGGATAGCCAGAGTCTTGGGGTCCATGGATCGTGGGCGTCTCGCCTGCTTGGGCGGGCGAGGAGAGAACGATGCCTGAGTCCATTGTCTCCCGCAGCCTGCGGATTTGAAGCCGGGCCTTGCCCCCTGCCGAAAAGATTGACAGGGTGATGAGCACCATCGCAATCACCACAACAGTGAACATGATATTGCTGCCGTCCGTCATCACTGCCTGGGCAAAGGGTGCCCAGATAGACCAGATAGCGCCCAGGCCCAGGGCTATTGATAGAAGACAGCCACAACCGGGAGCAGCATCAGTACTAGACTGAGGTTTTGCCATGGGGACTGGAGCAATGGGTGACTCACTGCCTTGAAGTCTGCCATCCCCATGGTGTGAGGCTTAGGGGTCAGGACCCATAACCGGAAGACGACAGTGGCCCTCAGGAGGACAGCAGAGCGGAAGATAGATGCACAGCGGTCATAGCGGGTTGCAATCCGGCGCCAGTCCTTGAGCCTGGCGAACAGATTCTCCACCGTATGGCCCATGTTGTAGAGCTTCTTGCTGTACGGGACTCTCTTGTTGCGGCGCCGCCTGGACGGGATGCAGGGTGGGATGGCCTTCCTCCCTCGGCATGGTGCGGATTTTGTTGCTGTCATTGTCCCTTGGTCCCCAATCAAGACCGTCGCACCTGGCAGACCACTCAGCAGCACAGCAGCATCAGCGAGGCACTGCATGCCTTGCGCTCAGGTGAAGCCCCACAGGCCGCCCGTGCCGGTCACACACCACAGGTCGCTTGCTGCTCATTCCCCCCCTTTTGGTGCAGGTGCATGTTGAGGTCAGTGGCGTCCATCAGCAGTACTTCTGTCTCTGTGCCGTCGGATCGCGCCAACTCGGAGAAGATCAAGGTAAAAGAAGCCTTGGCCGACCAGCAGTGGAAACGGTTACAGAGGTTTTTGTGGGGTCCATCAGCGGACGGGGCATCCACCCGGCACAGGTCAACCGGAGCACATGAAGGCTGCCGCTTCAGCACCTTGTTCTCATCCACCCGGCTCACGGCACCAGACTGGGGGAAGAAGGGTTGGATTCCCTCAAGCTGGCACCGAGCCAGAAACCGAGCCACAACAACTGGGCCATCCCCCATCCTCCTGATACTGTCTTGGGACTCCCTCTCTACTGAGGGGTATTGTATTCCCCAGCTTACGGGTCCTGAGCCTAGAAACGGGCACTATTGAGTTGCCAGTAAACATCAGTGCCTCTCAGGGGAGAATCATCGGGAATGAGGTCCAAAGCCGTCCGTCCAACTTCATCCTGGGCATTGGGGTCAGCGCCAGCATCCAGCAGGGCCTGCACCACTGCCGGGATCTTGCCGTGCTCCGCAGCCAAGTGGAGGGGTTTGGATCTAAACCCTTCAATTCCAGCCCGCGCATTGGGGTCGGCGCCAGCATCCAACAGAGCTTGCAGCACTGCTGGGGTCTTGCTATGCTCTGCGGCTCTGTGGATGGGTGCCCATCAATCTTTGTCCCGTGCATTTGGAGCAGCACCCTCCGATAAGCAACGGGCTACATCATCGGATGATGCTTCCTTAAAGAACCGGCTTGAGTTCCAGGCTGTGCAGTTGGGGAGAGTCGCTGCCGGATTGCAGGCCATGACCCCCAGAACAAGGGGAGCCGTCAGCAGAGGCGCAAGCCTGGGGGCAACGCTGTCCTTGATCCAGCGGGTCAGCAGTGTGCAGGCCATTCAAGATGGGCTAACCATCAAGCCAGCTTACCCATGGATCCGCCACACCCCTGAGTATGGGCCAAGGGAATCGGATCAGCAGAGTTCAGAGGAGCTTGCCCGTGGATCGCTCCCCGTGTGCTGGATGAGCTTGGTCGCGCCCCCGCCACCGTTGATGGCCTGGTCCCGCCCACCATCAGGAGCCTCAACCACTTGGCCCAGCGGCTAGCCAGCACGGCCATC